>SCUZ01000013.1 GCA_004322535.1 Rugosibacter sp. | reverse complement strand
CGCATGTTGTCCACCCAATTGAGTGAATCGAAAACGCGAAAAATATCGATGCCTGCTTGGGCTGCCTGCTGGATGAAAAACTGAACCACGTTGTCCGGGTAATTGGTGTAACCCACTGCATTGGCAGAACGCAACAACATTTGGAAGGGAATATTCGGTATGTGCTCACGCAATTTAGCCAAGCGCTCCCAGGGGTCCTCCTTGAGAAAGCGTAACGCCACATCGAAGGTTGCCCCACCCCAACATTCCATGGAAAGTAACTGCGGCAGCAGATGGGCGTAATGCGGGGCGATATCCAGCATGTCACGCGTGCGCATGCGCGTGGCAAACAGCGACTGATGCGCATCGCGCATGCTGGTGTCCGTCAGCATGACTTGCGGGTTGGCGCGCAACCACTGCGCGAAAGCTGTGGGACCCAGCGCTTTTAAGCGATCCCGCGTACCGGCAGGTACTGTGCTGACGAGATTACTGCGGTTGCCACGGGGTTTCATCGCTGGTGCGAGCACATGACCTGGCTTTTTACGGCCTGCCATTTCCGGGTTGCCGTTGACCACCACATCGCCTATGAAGCGCAAGAGACGTGTGGCGCGATCGCGGCGGGCGCTGAAACGGAACAGCTCGGGGGTGTCGTCGATAAAGCGCGTGGTGCACTCACCGGAACGAAACAACGGATGACGAATGACATTTTCCAGGAAATGCAGATTCGTCGCTACGCCACGGATGCGGAACTCGCGCAAGGCGCGATCCATCCGCCCGATTGCCTCGGCAGGGGTTTGGCCACGGGTGGTTACCTTGACCAGCAGGGAATCAAAAAATGGGGTGATGATCGCGCCGCTATAGGCCGTGCCCCCATCCAGCCGAACGCCAAAACCGGCAGCGCTGCGATAGGCTGTAATCGGACCGTAATCAGGCGTGAAATTATTTTCCGGGTCTTCCGTGGTGATGCGACATTGCAAGGCATGAGCGAGCAGCCTTACCTCATGCTGTGCTGGCAGGCCCGAGCTTTCTTCACCTATACGCGCATCCTGGCTGATGCGAATTTGCGCTTTGACAATATCGATCCCCGTGACTTCTTCGGTGACCGTATGCTCAACCTGGATGCGCGGATTAACCTCGATGAAATAGTAGCAACCTGTTTCGACATTCAGCAGAAACTCGACCGTTCCGGCATGGGTGTAGCCCACTTTGCGGCACAGCTCCAAAGCGGTTTCGCACAGCTCAGTGCGCGTTGCCTCGTCAAGATAAGGCGCTGGCGCGCGCTCCACGACTTTCTGGTTGCGTCGCTGTACTGAGCAGTCGCGTTCAAACAGGTGTATCAGCTGGCCGTGTAAATCGCCTAATACTTGCACTTCCACATGGCGGGCATGGCGTATGAGTTTTTCCAGATACATTTCATCGTTGCCAAAAGCGGCCAGCGATTCGCGCCGCCCGGCGGTGACCAGCTCATCGAGTGTGGCTTCTGATTCAATGATGCGCATACCGCGACCGCCCCCGCCCCAGCTGGCCTTGAGCATGAGCGGATAGCCGATGTTTTCTGCCAAACGCCGCACTTGGGCAGGATTATCCGGCAAGGTGCTGGTGGCAGGAATGACGGGCACACCCGCCGCAATCGCCGCTTCACGCGCTGCCACCTTGTTGCCTAGAGTGCGCATAACCTCAGGCTGCGGACCGATGAAAATAATGCCTTCACGCGCGCAAGCTTCGGCGAAGTCGGGGTTTTCCGAGAGGAACCCATACCCTGGGTGAATCGCATCAACTCCAGCTTCTCTGGCAACACGCAGGATGTCCTCGATATCAAGATAGGCCTCGATGGGCTTCTTGCCTTCGCCGACGAGATAGCTCTCATCCGCCTTGAAGCGGTGCAGCGCAAAGCGGTCTTCATTGGCATAAATGCCCACCGTGCGGATGCCTAGTTCACTGGCAGCACGCATCACGCGAATAGCTATTTCACTGCGGTTGGCAACCAGCAAGCTACGAATTTTCTTCATGGTTCAATCCACGGGGCAAAGCGCACAGGAGAAAAGCCCCATGCGGGAAAAAGAATAGTAAAACAGTGACTGCGCATTGTACCTACAGGCTGCCTTTGCATAGAATGAGTGTGCGGCGTAAATGCGTTTTCAGTACGACTGAATAGCATGCATGACCAGCCTATAAATAAAAATTATTGAGGATATTTATTCACCATGACAACTATGAATCTCTTGGCCTATGTTCCCGCGTTGATGCTGCTCTGTCTGGGATTAATGATGTTCGGCCTGGGCTTGTCGCTCACGCTGGCTGATTTTGTTCGCCTCAAGGCGCACCCCAAAGCCGTGGTGATTGCATTATCGCTGCAATTGATTATTCTGCCGCTGGCTTGTTACGTGCTGATCATTTTCTTTGATTTGACGCCCATCTATGCCGTTGGCTTGATGCTTTTGGCAGCATCTCCTGGTGGCATCTCTGCCAATCTTTTTAGTCATTTGTTTGGCGGCAATCTGGCAATGAATATTTCTCTTACCGCCATCAACACCGTGCTGTCGATTATTACCTTGCCGCTGATTGCCAATCTGGCGATTGAAATTTTTGCCAAAACAGGGCAAGTCGTACCCTTGCAGATGGGCAAGGTGATTGAAGTGATTGTGCTGATATTAATACCGGTATCGATTGGCATGCTCGCACGGTTTAAAGCACCCAGGTTTGCTGCCCGGATGGATAAGCCGATGAAGATATTCAGCGCCTTGCTGCTCCTGGCATTGATGGGGCTGACACTGATGCGTGAATGGAATGCCCTGTTGCAGTATTTCAGCCACTTGGGCCCTGCGGTAGTGATTTTCAATCTGATCAGTTTGTTTGCCGGTTTTTACGTGAGCCGCCTGTCCGGGCTGGATAAACCGATGGCGACGGCCATCAGCTATGAGATCGGCATCCATAACGCGGCCTTGGCCATGTATATCGGCATGAAGGTGCTAAATAATCCTGGATTGGCGCTGCCCTCGGCTATTTATTCGGCCAGCATGCTCATTATCGGGGCAATTTTTGGTTTTCTGATACTCGGCCGGGGTGGTAAAACGATGGTTAGCGAAATGCAGTTACACCGTACTTAATTACACACCCCACACCACAGGCTTTTGTTTTTTCTGTGCCCGTTCAATGAGCTCAAGTAAGGGTGTGGCGCGCTGATAAAGACTGACAAAGGGGCGCTCGCCGGAGGTCCCTTTTTCTTTCAGCGGTCGCTCTTCTTCGGACAGCGCAGTGAGGCGCTGCTTGTCTTCATTAATCGCTGCTTTCAAACAGCGAATTGCTTCGGGCAATTGCTCGACGGTGAGAATGCCTTTGTCGGTGGCGTCTTTGCCCATGATCTGCATCAAGCGGTGGGCAACATCGCTGAACATAATGACATCGCCTGCTGCAGATGATTTAAACGTAATGATCATTCTTGCTTTCCTTTTTTGTTTTTTTCCCCAACCGCTGATGTTGCAGCCAGTCTAGCAGTCCTTGGGCGGCCTTTTTCCAGTCACGCTCAAGCATCAGGCCGTGCCCCATGCCGGGAAAAATATGTGCGGTGACGCCATAGGTTCGCGCGGTCATCTCAACGAGGGATGCGGCGATCAGATGGTCAAGCTCGGCGCCTTGTACAAGCAGTGGTGTGCGGCGCACAAGCCCTGTCTGCAGCAGACAGAAGAGCGACATATCCCACAGAGCCCGGTGTGATTCCGGTTGCGCCATGCGATAAAAGTGCTGCAGTTGATCGACACTGACAGGCTGCGCAAACAGTGCCTCACGCAAAGAGTCCAGCGCAACCTGGCCGCTGCTGAGCATCGTGTTCAAGTCTTTCATCAGTCCCGGCCGTGAAAACAGCAAACCCACGGCGGCAGAAAGCAAGCCTTGCGGTGGAACAGAACACATCAATACAGCGGCAGGGGCCGTGTGTTTTTCCAGATATTTCTGGACAACAAACCCGCCCATGGAGTGCCCGATCAGCACGGGTGGTGCAGGCAAGCCAGCGACTGCAATTGCCACATCATTCACGTAATCGTCGATAGACAGCGTATCGAGCCTGTCGTGTCCAGGGGATGCCCCATGACCAGACAAGCTGAGCGCATGGGCGATATAACCCGCCTCGGCAAAAAATGGTAGAAAATGTTCATCCCAACACCAGGCGGCGGTGAAGGCGCCATGAATGAACAATAGCGGTGTGGCATGCGCTGTGCCAAGAGGCCGGCGCGTGAGTAGTTCATAGGGTTTTTCGTGAGGTCTGTGCATTTTTTCTTTGCGGTACGATTATCTAAGGATTGATTTTTTTGATTGCATCTAGTCGCGCTGAGCGCACACGGGAAGCAATCATCGGTGCGAGGCGCGAAGAAGGTGAAGCGAAAGGCATTTCTCCACACTCTTTTTCGGCAGGATTTTTTATCGTCGCCGTATCACCAGCGCCGACTTCTTCAGCATGCTGCATAACCTCACGCGCAATGGCCCCGGCATCAACAGCGCGCACCGCCGCCAGCGCTGCCTGCCACGCCTCTGCCTGCGGATAGGCACGTGCTTCCCAGCCGAGGCGGCCGCGATAGTCTGCTTCGCAAGCCAGCAAAATCTGCAGGAAGCGCTCCGGCCGGCGCAGCGCATCGCAAGCTTCCAGCAACTCCAGCCGCGTGGCCGGACGCAGCTCATCCACACGGTGGATGCTGCCATGATGGCGGGCGACAAGCCGTGCCACTTCGCGGCAGTCGCTGGGTATGCGCAGGCGATCACACAACGAGACGAGCAGCGCAACGCTTTTTTGCTCATGCCCGGGGTGTCGCGGTAATACATCGGCCGGCGTCAGCCCTTTGCCGAGATCATGCGTGAGCGCAGCAAATCGCGCGGGCAGCGGTGCAGCAAGGCGCGCCGCTATCTCAATGACCATCATCACATGCACGAAAGTATCGATTTCGGGGTGAAAATCTGCTCGTTGCGGCACATCTTTTAGCGCGGCAAGTTCGGGTAGCAATTTGTTCAAGGCACCACAGGCGTCGAGCACCGCGAACATGCGCGAGGGCGTGGCTTCCATCAACCCGCGGGCAAGTTCTTGCCAGACACGTTCGGGCACCAGTGCATCGATTTCGCCATTTGCCACCATCTGCTGCATGAGCGTGAGGGTTTCCTCTGCCAGCGTGAAGTCACTAAAGCGCGCGGCAAAGCGTGCTACGCGAAGGATACGCACCGGGTCTTCTGCGAAGGCAGGCGAGACATGGCGCAAGATTTTCGCGGCCAGATCGGCGCGGCCGCCGTAAGGGTCGATCAGCGTGCCGTCTTCGGCTCGGGCCATGGCGTTGATGCTTAAATCACGGCGACGTAAATCTTCTTCCAGAGTCACTGCGGAATCCGTATGAAAGATAAATCCGGTATAGCCCGGCGCAGTTTTACGCTCGGTGCGGGCGAGCGCGTATTCTTCGTGTGTCTTGGGGTGAAGGAACACGGGAAAATCGCGCCCCACCGGCACAAAACCTTGCGCCTGCATGGCTTCGGGGGTTGTGCCCACCACCACCCAGTCGTGATCTTTTAGAGGCAGACCTAAAAGCTCGTCACGCACCGCGCCGCCAACGGCATAAATTTTCATCATCCGGACTGCCCTAGATAAAGCGCCGCAACGGCTTCCAGCGGCGTTGCTATTCGCTGGAAAGGTAAACCTGTATTTGCCGCGCAGACACTGTCCACTTGCATGGAACGCAGATTGTCACGTGTCAGTGGCGGGTTGGGCAGCCATTCCATTACTCGTGCTTGAAGCCAGGCCAGCCAGTCGGGCAAAGGCCACACCCGGCGTGGATGTCCTGCCGTGACGCTGGCATAACGTACCAGCTCGGCCAAGGTGTATTGTTGCGGGCCGCACAGCTCATAAATCTGACCGATACTGTCTGCACGCTGCAAGCTTTCCGCAATTGTCGTTGTGACATCCTTGATCCAAATTGGCTGAAATCGCGCATGCGCCGAAGCCAGCAGGAAAAACGGCACGATTTTCGCCAGTCGCGCAAAGAGCGTCAGGAAAGCATCACCCTCGCCAAAAATCACGGACGGGCGAAAAATCGTCCACTCCATGCCAGCCGCCCGCACGACGGCTTCACCGGCCGCTTTTGAGCGCAAATAAGCAGAAGGCGCGTCAAGACTTGCCTTGAGCGCAGAGACATGCAGCACGCGCCGGATACCTGCTAGCCGTGCTGCAGCAACAATTTTTTGCGGCAGCTCGACATGCGCGCGCGCAAACTCTGCACCATAAGGAATCCCCTCTGTGCTATGCAGCACTCCCACCAGATTAATGATGGCATCTTGGCCTGACATGAGTTGTGCAAGGACAACGGGATCATGGACGTCTGCCTCAATGACTTGCACGGTAGGCAGCACGGTCAGCGCCTTGGCGCGTTCGCGGTGGCGCGTTGGCACGGTGATGAACAGGGCATTGCCGTGGCCTAGTTTAGACAAAAGCGCGCGACCAACAAAACCCGTGCCGCCAATGAGCAGAATATTTTTCACGGTAAATCCTCTATCGCTGCATCCATGGCACCACCTGCAGGTTGCACGATGCCAAGGCGAGCCTTGAGGGATTGGGGTGTGCTGTTGAACAGCAGGTGGTAATACATTGTATTGCTCATGACTTTTTTCACGTAGTCACGGGTTTCCGTAAACGGAATGGTTTCGGCATAAATCGCGCCTTCCAGGGGTTGATCGCCGCGCCACCGGCGGGCACGATTTGGACCCGCGTTGTAGGCGGCCGAGGCGAGCACGGGTAATCTGTCGAGAGACTCGAGCACCAACTTCAAATAGCTTACGCCCAATTGCACATTGGTTTCTATGTCGGTCATGTGATGTGGATGAAAGTTCGCTAGCTTGATTTTTTTCGCAACCCACTGGGCTGTGGCAGGCATGACCTGCATCAGCCCTTTGGCACCCACTGCCGAATTAGCCTGCGTTACAAAGCGCGATTCCTGCCGTATCAAGCCGTAAACCCACGCCGTATCAACGTTCTGTGCTGTGGTTTCAGCCGTGACTTGATCATAATAAGGCGCAAGATAACGCAAACTGAAATCATGCATGTCCTGCGTGCGGTCTGCGCTGGATATGGCCCTGTCCCACACGGTATGGCGCCGCGCCAGATTGGCGGTGGCCAGCAGCGCGCGATCATTCATGCCACGCAAACTCCAGTTCCATTCACGCACGCCTTCAATCCGCATATCGAGGCGAAATAATTCCAGCGCACGTTGCAATCCGGGGTTGTTTTCTGCAGCGGCGATTTCTTCGGGCGACGGTGGGGGTGCTTGCAAGGGCAAGCGCACAGTCCACCCCAGCTCTTCAGCCGCCAATTGGCCGTAAAAAGTGGGTTGCCCGGCGATACGCAAGAACAAGGCATTGGCTTGTTCTACCTGATGCAGTGTGGTTAGCGCACGTGCTTGCCAGTAAATCCATTCTGGTCGCTGGGCGCATTCAGCGGGCATGGCGACAATCACCCGCTGCACGCGCGCCCAATCGTGCGCACGCAAGGCAGCACGCACATGCCAAGCCATTTGCTCTTCATCAAGCGGCGTTTCTGCCGCCAGGTCATACCAAGCCAATGCATCAGGGAGATGTTTTCCGGCAGCTAACCGTGCCAGCTGCCCCCACGCATAATGAGCCTCTGCGGCGGGCAATTTTTGTTCGATGCTGCGTAACTGGATGGCAGCAGCCATCACATCGTTTCGTGCTAGCGTTTGCACTGCAAACAAAGCCATTTCGCGTCCGCGGCGTGTGGTGGCAAACGAGGGAGACAGGCGCCTGAAGTAACGGTTCGGATCCACCGCAGTCGCTTCCAGGCTGCCGCGTTCAAAATTTTGTTCAGACGGCAGATACGCTGCCGCCGTCCTGCCAGCGCCGACTTTTCCAAGAGCCAGCATACGCCGCACGCGTTGCCAGATTTCTTCTGTTGTTAAGTCCCCTGTCGCTGCCAGTTGATCTACCAGCGGCATGCAAGCAGGGGGGAGTTCTTGCGTTGAGAGCCAGAGTGGGCGAACCTTTTGCGGCGTGCCTGCGGCTTGCGCAGCATAACAATCCAATGCGGTATCCGGCCCGGAGAGTAAAGGAAATTCACGCGCAAAGCGTATCCAGTCAGATTTTTTGCCTAGAAAATGCAGCCAGTCATCGCGCAGTTTTTCAGCAAGATAACTGCCTTCATGCGTCTGCAAAAAAGAGATGATGCCGCTGCTATCCACTGTATCCGTTCCTGACTCTGCATTCGCAGCCAGCTGTTGTTGCAGCTGCCAGTAGTCCGCCCAGGGACGCAACACATAATCGACAGGCAATGCTGCCACGGCTTGCCCCAGACGAAGGCCATTTCCCGTTCGCGTTGCCTCGCGTGCCGCAATAAATGCCGCATCGTTTGTGGCAGAAACCGCAGGCGCTGCACTTGCCGTGCCACTGAGGGACAGCCCGAAGCACAGCTCTAAGCACAGCCCCAGGCATAATTGCGCCATGAAAAAAGTAGAACGCTGTATGTTGGGTTGTTTGCCTGCTGATCGTTTCATGCCATCATTCAATTCGTGATTCGTATACATACTTTTACCTTAACATGCCCCGCGATTTAACGCCCGCCGCCGACACTGCCGATTCTTCCACTTTTCGCGCTGCATTGCGTCGTGAAAAACTCGCCGCCCGCATGGCGCTTGAGCACACCACACACGCTGAATTTTCGGCGCGACTCGAAGCGCATCTTGAATCCTTTCTGCTCAAGGTATCCGCCATGCAGCCTGAGAATACGCTGGCTTTCTGCGCGCCGACCAGAAACGAATTCGATGCTGGCCCACTGATCGGTCGCTTGATTCAGCGTAATTTGCAACATGGCGCACAACGCACCCCGCAGTGTATCTGGCGCGCCGCCATGCCGATAGTGATTGCGCTCGATACACCGATGATTTTTCGCGCGTGGACGCCGACAACGCCGATGAGCCGTGACCGTTACGGCATCCCCGTTCCCGCAGCGGGCGAACAACTGGCGCCCAGCATTGTGCTGCTACCCCTGGTCGCTTTTGATGGCGCAGGCTATCGGCTGGGTTACGGCGGTGGTTATTTTGACCGCACCCTGGCAATTCAGGTTCCGCGCCCGCTGGCGATCGGCGTGGGCTTTGAACTGGCCCGCGTGCCCAGCATCCGGCCGCAAGCGCATGATGTGCCGCTGGACGTGATTATTACTGAAGCGGGGAGCATGGAATTTTTTGTACGCTAGCGTGACATTAGCGACAGGCGGCATCCAGCCGTTGTAACGCTTCATCAAGC
Organism: Rugosibacter sp.; assembly: GCA_004322535.1. Classification (GTDB taxonomy): domain Bacteria; phylum Pseudomonadota; class Gammaproteobacteria; order Burkholderiales; family Rhodocyclaceae; genus Rugosibacter. The sequence continues at coordinate 164 of SCUZ01000013.1, read as the reverse complement.
AGCGTGCGGCGAGTGCCGAAATTGAGGCGCACGAAGCCGGGTGCGCCGAAGGCTGCACCATCGGAAAGCCCCAACCCGTGCGTTTCTAAATACTGCGCGGGGTTGGCTATGCCGCGTTGTTGCGCAAATTCACGTGCATCGATCCACGCCAGATAGGTGGCTTC
>SCUZ01000012.1 GCA_004322535.1 Rugosibacter sp. | reverse complement strand
ACCGGCGATATTTTTGATCCCAAACGCGCCAAATTTGATCTCAAATATTACGTCACCATGGCCAAACAGCTGGAAAAAGCCGGGGCGCATATTCTGGGCATAAAAGACATGGCGGGCGTGTGTCGACCGCGGGCAATTCGTACGCTGGTTGCAGCCCTGCGGGATGAAACCGGTTTGCCCATTCATTTCCACACCCATGACACATCCGGTATTGCCGCAGCTTCCGTGCTGGCTGCGGTGGAAGCGGGTGTTGACGCCGTCGACGGGGCCTTGGATGCCCTCTCTGGCTTGACCTCGCAACCGAATCTGACCTCGATTGCCGATGCCTTGGCTGGCAGCGATCGGGCACCCGAAATAGATACCAGTGCCATGCGCGAGATTTCAAATTACTGGGAAGGTGTACGGCGGTTTTATGCTCCGTTCGAGGCAGATATACGCTCCGGAACATCCGATGTCTATCACCATGAAATGCCCGGCGGCCAATACACCAACTTGCGTGAACAAGCCCGCGCCATGGGGTTGGAACACCGCTGGCCGGAGGTATCCGGCGCCTATGCGGAGGTCAATCAGCTCTTCGGCGACATCGTTAAAGTCACGCCCACCTCCAAAGTTGTTGGCGACATGGCTTTGTTCATGGTAGCCAATGACCTTAGCCCCGATGATGTGACCGACCCTGCGCGGGAAGTAGCCTTCCCCGAATCGGTTGTCTCGCTCTTTAAGGGCGAACTGGGTCGGCCACCGGAAGGCTTTCCAGAAGCGCTGTCAGACAAGATTCTGCAAGGCAAGAAGCCCATGTCTGAGCGGCCAGGCAAGGGGCTGCCCGCAGTTGATCTTGATGCGGAACGTCACCTCGCCGAGAAAACCATTGGCCGCCAGCTCAGCGACCAAGACCTCGCATCGTGGCTGATGTACCCTAAAGTATTCACGGATTTTTGCGCGCACCACAGTAAATATGGCGATGTCAGCCAGTTGCCTACGCCTGTATTTTTCTACGGCATGGCAGAAGGTGAAGAAGCTTCTGTGGCCATTGATGCGGGCAAGACTTTGGTCATCCGCTTGCAGGGTAGCGCTGACTTCACGGACGATGAAGGCGACGCCAAAAAACTCTTTTTTGAGCTCAACGGCCAACCGCGTTTGGTGCGTGTTGAAAAAGCGGGCGTATCACAAACGCAAACGCGGCGCGAACGACCCAAGGCAGACAGTGGCAATCCAGCGCATATTGGTGCCCCGATGCCAGGAACGATCGTCACAGTATCCGTAAAACCCGGCCAGAAAGTGAAGCGCGGCGATCCACTGGTGTCTATTGAAGCAATGAAGATGGAATCGGTTGTGCGCGCTGAACACGACATGACGATCGTCGACGTGTTTGCGAAAAAAGGGCAGGCAGTTAACCCGAAAGATTTACTGCTGACAGTAGCTGACTAGGTGGCCAATTCTGCAGGACGCGACTACTTGTGCGACGCGCTCCGCAGAATTGGCCAGCGACTTTTAAAGCAACGGTGCCAGCCACCGTTCGGCTTCGCTCACCGGCATGCCGCTGCGCTGTGCCCAGTCTTCCAGCTGGTCGCGACCGATTTTGCCGACAGCAAAATATTTCGCTTCGGGGTGCGCCAGATAAAACCCGGCAACTGAAGCAGCGGGGGTCATGGCAAAGTTCTCGGTTAATTCCATGTCCGCATTGGCCGGGGCGTCAAGCAACTGGAACAGCGCGGCTTTAACGGTGTGGTCGGGGCACGCCGGATAGCCTGGTGCCGGACGAATGCCGCGATATTTTTCGGCAATCATCTCATCAAACGCTAAGGCCTCGTCCGCAGCGTAACCCCAGGCGTCACGGCGCACCTGCGCATGCAGCCATTCAGCCGCCGCTTCAGCCAAACGATCAGCGAGCGACTTCAAAAGAATGGCGCGGTAGTCATCATGCTGCATGGCAAACTCGGCCAGTTTCTTCTCGATGCCGATGCCTGCGCTTACGGCAAACGCACCGGCGTAATCGGGAATTGTGGTCTTTGTCACCGTATCGCCATCGCCGACTTTTCGCACCGGTTTGGGCGCGACAAAATCAGATAAACACTGATGCGGCTTGCCCGCCGGACGCTCCTGCTGCTGGCGCAATCCGTGCCAGGTCATCAGCGGCATGGTGCGCGATTCATCATCAAAAAATACGATGTCATCGCCCACCGCGTTGGCCGGAAACAGGCCAAATACGGCGTTGGCCGTCATCCACTTTTCTGCGATCACTTGTTGCAGCATCGTCTGAGCATCACGGTAAACGTTGCGCGCCGCTTCACCCACCACCGCATCATCCAGTATCTCGGGGAAATGCCCGGCCAGATCCCACGTTTGAAAAAACGGGCCCCAATCGATGTACTCGGCCAGCATCGCCAAATCAAGATCGCGCAACACACTGACACCCAACTGGCGCGGTTTGACGGGCGCATAGCCAAGCTTGGCGCGATTAGCCCGTGCTGCCGCAAGCGAGACTAAAGGCACACCTTTTTTTGCCGCGTGCTGAACGCGCACTTTCTCGTAGTCGACCGCCACCTCATCAACAAACGCTGCACGCAG
>SCUZ01000001.1 GCA_004322535.1 Rugosibacter sp. | reverse complement strand
GCATTGGCATCTTCTGATTTTGGCGCAGGTGTTACTACTTTTTTCTCACCAAAAAAGAAAGCCGCTATTTTGCTGAACAGGCTAACCGAGGGAGTAGCCGCTTTTGCAGGACGAGAGGAATCTACGATGGGTGCAGGCTGGCCGGCGGGAACTCCGCGAACTGCGGCTTCAATTTTGACTGGCTTGACCTCAGCTTGAGCAGAAGGTGTTTGATACGCTTCTTCGAGCGGACGTGTTGCCATCTGATAGCTGGCCAAATTGCTGGGGCCTTCGCTGTTGAGCTGGTCATGTCGCACACGCACAATTTCATGCGCAGGTGTTTCTAGATGGCGGTTAGGGACGATAACCAGATTGACGCGGTGACGCGATTCAATGTGCGAGATATCAATGCGTTTTTCATTGAGCAAAAAGGTGCCTACGTCCACTGGAACCTGGCAGTGCAAGGCACCGGTGTTGTCTTTCATGGATTCTTCTTCAAGAATGCGCAAGATGTGGAGTGCGGCTGATTCGGTGCTACGGATATGCCCTGTGCCAGTGCAACGCGGGCAAGTGATATAGCTGGTTTCAGCCAAGGCGGGACGCAGGCGTTGGCGGGACAATTCGAGCAGGCCAAAGCGGCTGATCTTGCCGGTTTGTACTCGCGCGCGATCGTGGTGCAGCGCATCACGCAAGCGGTTTTCAACTTCGCGCTGATTTTTTGTGGCTTCCATATCAATGAAGTCGATGACAATCAGCCCGCCTAAATCGCGCAAGCGCAGCTGACGTGCAATTTCGTCGGCGGCTTCGCAGTTGGTACGCAGTGCGGTTTCTTCGATGTCACTGCCTTTGGTGGAACGGCCCGAGTTAACATCGACAGACACCAGTGCTTCGGTATGATCGATCACGATGGCACCCCCGGAAGGGAGGGTGACCTGACGTGAATAGGCTGATTCGATTTGATGCTCAATCTGGAATCGCGAGAATAACGGTACGTCGTCCTGATAGCGTTTTACGCGGGAGACATTGCCCGGCATGACGTGCGACATGAATTGTTGTGCTTGTTCAAAGACGTCGTCGGTGTCGATGAGAATCTCGCCAATTTCGGAATGAAAATAATCCCGAATAGCACGAATAACGAGGCTTGATTCCTGATAAATCAGGAACACACCACTTTGCGCTTTAGCTGCACCATCGATGGCGTTCCAAAGTTGCAGGAGATAGTTCAGATCCCATTGCAGCTCTTCAAGGGAGCGGCCGATGCCTGCGGTACGGGCGATCAAGCTTGTTCCGCCGGGAACTTCCAGTTGATCCATGATTTCACGAAGTTCTTGCCGATCTTCTCCCTCAATGCGGCGAGAAACACCGCCCCCCCGAGGATTGTTGGGCATTAATACAAGGTAACGACCGGCGAGTGAAATGTAGGTAGTGAGCGCGGCACCTTTATTACCACGCTCATCTTTTTCCACTTGAACGATAAGTTCCTGCCCAACAGAGAGCGCGTCCTGGATGCGCGCTTTACCAACGTCTATGCCTGGCTTGAAGTAGCTGCGAGAAATTTCCTTGAATGGCAAAAAACCATGCCGCTCTGCACCATATTCGACAAAGGCGGCTTCAAGGCTAGGCTCGAGGCGGGTGATAACGGCTTTGTAGATGTTACTTTTACGTTGTTCTTTCGAGGCTGATTCAATGTCTAGGTCAATCAGTTTTTGACCATCCACAATCGCGACGCGGAGTTCCTCAGCCTGCGTCGCATTAAAAAGCATGCGTTTCATATTTATTTTCTCCTACGCGCTACACAGGCAGGAGGGCACGGCAAGTCTTTACTGCTGGCGTTAGATCACCATCAGTGTGAGTCTGATTTGCAATCGGGGTGGCAAGTTCATGGTGCCTCGGTTGATTTGGCAAATAGTTTGGCAAATGATTTATAAAAAATTCGGCAAACAAAATGTATGACTTCGTAAGACTTGTCTGAAAAAAAGCGTTCGCTGATTAAATCAGCGCCCGGCAATCTGTGCCCATCTGTGCGTGTGTGACGCGCAATCAAGTAGTATTCGCTCTTTGTGTCGGGTGAGCGAAATGCCCGTAGTCGGCTGGGGCGATGCTGCTGCCAAAATAATTTCGGCGGTGCTGCATGCTCATGTCACTGGTACTTTTTCACCGCATCATTGATTAAGTTACAGTGATTACAGTAAAAGCATCCAAAATGACCGCATCCGGAAACCGCGCCTCTAACGCCACTTCGGGCCGTTAGGCACGCCATTTCAGAATGGCTAACCAAGGATGAGTATATTGCAAATGAAGGACTTAAGCAAAGATTCGGTGACATGGCTTGAGGTAGGGGATGAGGCAGAAGGGCAGCGCATAGACAACTTTCTTTTGCACATTGCCAAGGGGGTGCCCAAAAGCCACATTTATCGGATTTTGCGTAGTGGCGAGGTGCGGGTAAATAAAGGGCGAATTGAGGTTGAATATCGTCTTAAGGTGGGTGACGTGCTCCGGATACCTCCGATTCGGGTAGCTAAAATGCCTGATCAGACGCTGGTCCCAGCGCGTGAATTTGATATTGTGTATGAGGATGAAGCCTTGATTATCGTGAATAAGCCTGCCGGAGTTGCCGTTCACGGGGGCAGTGGTGTCAGCTTTGGGGTGATTGAGCAGTTGAGGCGTGCACGCCCGCAAGCTAAGTTGCTTGAATTGGCACATCGCCTGGATCGCGAAACATCAGGCTTGCTGATTGTTGCCAAAAAGCGCCTCGCATTGACGCGATTGCATGACCAGTTTCGCGAAGGGGTGATTGCTAAACGATATCTGGCGCTGGTCAAAGGTGCCTGGCGAAATGAATTGCAGCATGTACGCCTACCGCTGCTCAAGTATTTGACAACAGAGGGCGAGCGGCGCGTGAGCGTTGATCCGGCGGGTAAAGTGTCTCATTCGATTGTTCGCTTGCAGGCACGCTGGGAAAAGGAAAACTTTAGTCTGGTCGAGGTGGAACTCAAGACGGGGCGTACACATCAAATTCGTGTTCATTTGGCGCATTTGGGTTTTCCGATCGCGGGGGATGATAAGTACGGTGACTTTTCGCTGAATCGTGCTTTGCAAAAAACCGGCCTTAAACGGATGTTTTTGCATGCTGCACGGCTGGATTTACCGCATCCCATCAGTGGCGATCTGCTGGCGCTGACCTTGCCTTTGCCAACAGAGTTGCAGAGTTTTGTTGAACAGCTGGATACAAATGAGGCAAACAGGACTTAACGATGGCTAATTTTCAATTGATTGTGTTCGACTGGGATGGCACTTTGCTGGATTCGACGGGGATGATTGCTGCGTCTATCCAGGCCGCTGCGCGCGACCTTGGTATTGTCGAGCCATCAGATGAGCGTGCTCGCCATATTATCGGGCTTGGGTTGATTGATGCGCTGCGCTATGCCATGCCGGGCTTGCCTCCTGAACGTTATAACGAAGTTGCTGAGCGGTATCGCTACCATTATTTGGCGCGGGACCACGAGTTGCTTCTTTTCCCCGGAGCTGCTGAACTGATCAAAGAGCTTGCTGACGCAGGGTTTCAGCTAGCGGTGGCTACGGGTAAATCGCGCAACGGGTTGAATCGCGCGCTGGAAGTGAGTGGCCTGGGCCAATATTTTCGCATCACTCGTTGTGCGGACGAGTGTTACTCCAAGCCGCATCCGCAAATGTTGGAAGAACTCATCGAAGCATTCCATGCATCCCCTGCGGCTACACTTATGATCGGCGATACGACGCACGATTTGCAGATGGCAAAAAATGCCCGAACTCATGGCCTGGGGGTAACTTATGGCGCGCATCTGCGGCCGATGCTGGAAGCCGAGGCACCGCTGTATTGTGCTGATGATGTCCCGCAACTAGCCGCTTGGTTGCGTATGCATGGATAGTAATTAGTCCTTTTCTCTGGCAATTTTTATAGGAAATTTTATGGCGCAGGATCAAAACGCACTTGTCTGGCTGGATATGGAAATGACCGGACTGAATCCGGACGGTGATCGGATTATTGAGTTGGCGATGGTTATTACCAACTCAAATCTTGAGGTCATTGCCGAGGCACCAACATGGGTCGTGCATCAACCGGACGAGGTGCTCAATGGCATGGATGAATGGAATCGCAATACGCATAGCCGATCAGGGCTGACTGATCGGGTCAAGGCATCAATCATGACCGATGCGGATGTCGAACAACAAGCCCTGGAGTTTGTTCGTCGGCATGTGCCGGTTCGCACCTCGCCCATGTGTGGTAATTCGATTTGTCAGGATCGTCGCTTTATGGCGCGCTATATGCCTAAGCTGGAAGAATGGTTTCACTATCGTAATCTTGATGTATCAACGCTTAAAGAGTTATGCAAGCGCTGGAAGCCGGAGTTGGCAAAAGGCCTGAAAAAGCATGGCCGCCACGAGGCCTTGGCCGATGTGCTTGAATCGATTGATGAGCTTAAATATTACCGGGAAAATTTTCTGAAACTCTAGAAACTCCAGAAACCTTAGTTACGCTGATAGAGACGCAATCTCTCAGTTTTATCGCCGGGACGCGAGGTTTCCAGCAATAGCGTCCAGTTGGCTAGCGATTTTTCCGCTTGGGGTCGGGTTTGGGTAATCAGGTAGCGGCAGTTTTTTGCATTGTCGCCACTAGTTGTGCGTATCCCGTTGAAATAATCGAGTGAGACGCGCTGGGCTAATCCCAAATTGCGTCGAGCGATGCAGCCTGGATTTTTGCCAAGGCGTTGTGAAAAATCGGCGCTGACGATACGGTAGCTTTTGCCATAGTCAATCCATGGTAGCCACAGCACCGCAATTAGTAGCCAGATAGTTGCCCAGCCTATGCTCCAGCGCGTGGCTGCACGCCAGGGTGAGCGGCGCAGACCTAGTGTGTATGCCAGCCAGCCAATGGTGACGAGAACCGCCAGAATAATCACGATGAGTGGTGTATGTGCAATAAAACCTGGGGTGGGTTTTGTGAAATTTTTAGCAATTTTTTCGGGAGTGCCGGTTAATAAGGCAATGGCACCTAGCCAGATGAGTATGCTCATCAGCGAAAAAGTGACCATGCCAAACCAGTCAAATGCATTGGCCGCACCGCGCCGTAAACGGCCAGCACCGGTAGCGGCGAGCATGCCCAACGGCACTAAAGCGGGTAATAAGCTGACTGGTCGGGAGTTACCCAGGAAAAAAATTGCCAACGCAACGAAGCTGGCCATCAGCGGGAGCGCCGTCTGTGGCAGCCACAGACGGCGACGCTCCAGCCACACCTGCCATATCGCCAATGGAAGCAACGGCCAGCTGGCCCACATCAATAGCTTAAAGTGAGCGCGGGTAAAGACAGTCTTCGGCACGAGACTGGATTTCTCTGATGTCCACCAAAGGTCAAATAATTGGGGGGATTGCTGGTTAAGCAACCAGGGCCATGGCAGGATCAAAACCACGGCAACAATGCACGCGGCGAACAGGGCGATAAGGCTGTCACGCTGGCGCCATGCCGGGTGAAAAAACGTGAGCATGCCCGCCACGAGGGAACACAGGGCACCGTCAAGACCGACCCCAAGAAAGCTGATGCCTACACCTGCACCAAAAAGTATACCGCCACGCAGTGGTATTTTTTGCGATTGGATCAGGCCAAGCAGTGCCAAGGAAAATCCGAAGACGCCAGCTATTGCAGGCTGCGCATCGTGTATGGGAACTAGCAGACCAAGCGTGCCAATGGCTAAAAGGGGGGCGATGAGGGCAGCGCTTAGGCCAGCCAAATGGCGAACGCTGGTTGATAGTGTGATAAGAAAGCCGGCGCCGAGTAGTGTTGTAGCGAGCCTTGCTGCATCATGCCAAGGCAGCAGCCATTGAAAAAGCTGGCCGCAAAGCGCCGCCAGCCAGTAATAGAGCGGCGGGCTCACTAACCAAGAATCGCCGACAACATGTGGAACCAGCCAGGTCTGCCAGCCGTTTCCCGCCATACTGAAGGCTGCTCCAAGATTAATTGCATCGTCGGGCTTCCATGGATCGTGCCCAAGGGTGCCGGCTAACAACCAAAGCGTGCACAGGACGATAACCCCCCATTTACTGATAGGCGGGGGTGTCGTGAGGTCAAGTGACGTGGTTAAGGGCATGCGGTAAGCTTATCTGACAGAAAATAAAAAAGCAGCCAGGCGGCTGCTTTTTTATTGTAAACAAGCCAGGAAGTAGCGTAATCAGGCTGCTGTTCTAGCGTATTTCTGACGGAAGCGCTCCACACGGCCAGCGGTATCGACAATCTTCTGTTTGCCGGTATAGAACGGATGGCAGACCGAGCAGACTTCAATGT
>SCUZ01000002.1 GCA_004322535.1 Rugosibacter sp. | reverse complement strand
TGGCAGCCATCGATATTCCGCTGCTCATCCTGCCCACACGTCACCAGCCGTGGTGGGCCAAACTCGCCAAGGAGTTGGCGCGCGGGTTGTTGCCCTGGCGCAAACCGTTGCGTGTGGCGGCGGTGTTCAGGATTGAACTCGCCTGGCGTATCCGGCCGCGCGCGCGTGCGTTGGCCGAATTGCTGCGTGAAGGCGGTTATGATCTTTTGTACATGAACAATCAGCCTGCCTCCAATCTGGAAGGTTATCTTGCGGCTGAGCTGACCGGCGTGCGGGTGATACAGCATTGCCGCATTGAGCCCCGCATCAACACTGTGGAGCGTGACATCATCAATCGCATCGCGCACGCCCTGATTTGTGTCTCGCACGGCGTGCGCGATGCGCTGATACGGCAAGGTGTGCGGCGCGAGTTGTGCCATGTGGTGCATAACGGCATCGATACTCGCCAGCCATTCCCTGAGCTGCAACCTTTGGCTGGCGTAGTGTCGAACACGCCGGTAATCGGCACCATCGGTTCCTTGATCAAGCGCAAATCCGTTGCCCATCTGCTGCACGCAGTGGCGCGTCTTCCGCAAGATTTGACGCCGCATTTGCTGATTGTTGGTGAAGGGCCGGAAGCGACCGCTTTGCGGCAACTGGCGGATGAGCTGGGTCTTACCGCACGCGTCACTTTTGCCGGTTTTCAGAAGCAACCCTTGCCTTGGCTCGCCGCGATGGATGTGTTCGTGCTTAGCTCGCCCAGCGAAGGGCTGCCGCGAGTGATTCTAGAAGCGATGTTGCTGGAAAAACCCGTGGTAGCCTCGAACGTCACCGGGTCGAAGGAGGTCGTGGTGCATGGCGAGACGGGTTATCTCTACGATTACGGTGACATTGATGCACTGGCGGCGCATCTTGCCGACTTGTTGCGCAATCCGGCAAAAAGACAGGCCTTTGGCGACGCCGGTCGCCGTCGTGCCAGCGCCGACTTTTCCATCGAAGCGTATGTTGCGGGCGTGACAAAAGTACTGGAGGCCGCGTGATGTTTTATCTGTGGCTGACCTGGCTGGCTTCACCGCTACTGCGCCGCATCGCCGGACGGGCACCTGCCGAGCCGCAGCGCATTCTCGTCATCCAGATGGCGAAAATCGGTGACTTGCTGTGCGCTACGCTGGTGTTTAGAGAAATCAAGGCGCGTTATCCGCAAGCACATCTAGCCGTGATGGCCACAGCACAGAATGTGCCGTTATTGCGCGCCAATCTGCGGGTGGATGAAGTGATCGTGGCCGAGGCCAAAGCCTTTCGCGGGCTGGGCGGCAAATGGCGGCTTATTTGCTTGCTGCGGCAGGGCCACTATGACACGGTGGTGTGTCTCAATGCAGGCGCGGCGTATGCCATGGCGACATTGTGGGCGTTGATTCCGCGGCGCTTGGCGGTGCAGTCGAATTTCGGCGGCGCCAGTCATCGCCTGGCCGCGTATTTGTGGAGCGAAGTTGAAATGCATCGCAGTGACCGGTTAATTCAAGCGACTTATTTGGCTTTGCTGGCACGCCTTGGGACTAGCGCAGGGCGATTGGACAAGGAAGTGTTTACAGCACACGGTGCTGCGGGAAAAGCGGACGCAGTGCTAGGGCAAGTGACTGGCGTGCTGGTGGGCATCGGCGTTTCCAGTGCGAATCGCTTGAAGGCTTTGGGGAGTGAAAAAATCATTGCTGTTGCGCGGCAGATACTCGCTGCACAGCCTGCGGCACGCTTGGTGTTGATCGGCAGTGGTGAAGATAAGTCACAAGCAGAGGAGATCGCCAGCCAGCTGCCGCCAGGTACCGTGATTGATGCGTGTGGTGTGGTGGGTATTGCCGAATTGCCCGCCCTGTTGCGGCGGCTGACGGTATTCATCGGCGTTGATTCGGGTGTGACTTATATGGCCGATGCGGTCGGCGTTCCGCTGGTGTCCATCGCCGGGCCGTGCAATATGCAAGAAACTCGGCCATTGGGGAAGCAGGTCATTATCCTGCAACGCGCCGATTTACCCTGTGCGCCCTGTGCCCACATTTTCCACGCGCCCTACACCTGCCGCGTTGGCACCCGCGCCTGTATCGAAGGGATTGACGCTCGGCAGATTGCCCATGCAGCACTCGCTTTATGCGGTGACCCTTTGGAAATTTCTGCTTCATGACAAAAAGAATGACCTTGGCCCTGGTTCTCGGGCTTTTATTTACCTGGTCATTGCCGGATGTCCCCGCTTTGCGCTATTGGTTGCTGTTTTTGTCTCTACTCGGCGTGGCCAAGCTAACCTCATGGCAAAGCTTGCCACCTGTTTGGCGAGCTAATCGTTGGGTATTAGGCCTTCTCGCAGCCTTTACCTTGTGGCTGGTGTGGCAAGCGGTGTTCATTTCGCATCAAACCCTGTGGGCATTGAAGGAGTTGAATGGCCAGTGG
>SCUZ01000011.1 GCA_004322535.1 Rugosibacter sp. | reverse complement strand
ACGATGCGGTGTTGTTCGGGGAGGGGCGCGACAGGAACAGGAACCTCTTTTAGCTTTCCACCGGATAGCTCCTTGAATGTCGCACCGGTGCCGAGGTCATTCAGTAAGGGAACGATGCTCGCCAAGTAGTAGTACAGATACTTGTTATCGAGTCCATTGCGCGGCACCAAGCCTTTGCAACCTTGATTGGTCGCCATCGGCATGGTGTTGATGACCAAGTGTCCAATCGGGGCACGAGAGGAAAGAATTACTGACTGTTGCGGCAGGAGTCTCGCGGAACTGTTCTGCATTCCTGCATCGGTGATCGTTCGTTCCGTTTGGTCGATGTAAGGCGTAGCCCGCTTGCCCATTTCGGCGGGCGTAATCCATTGATGCGGCCCATCCCAGTATCCTTTGACGCCGGTCTTGGGCGTGCCGCCGTTGACGACATCGCAGACATCGCCAATGGCCTTAAGTTGCCACCCTGCCTTCATCGCGACACCTCTTCTTCCGTTCGTCCTGAGCTTGTCGAAGGATGAACGGACGCTGGCGACTGCCCTTCGACAGGCTCAGGGCGAACGGGGGCGCTGGATTTGGCGAGTCGGGATACTTCGGCCCAATTACCTCGCATCATGGCCTCCTTCTTTTTGCGGCTCCAGCCCTTGATCTGCTGCTCTGCGGCGAGGGCTTCTTCGCGGGTGGCGCAGTCTTGCGAGAACACGAGTTGCAGTGGGCGACGTTTGAAGGTGTAACAGCTTGAGATTGCCCCAGTTTCGTGTTCACCGATGCGCTTTTCAAGGTTGTCGGTATGGCCTGTGTAATAGCTGCCATCAGCACAACGCAGTATGTAAACCCAGAAAGCCATAGTTAATTTTCGCCCTTCGACAAGCTCAGGGCGAACGGGGATGTGGTGTATCGATTCATCGCATCACCTTATCGGTTGCGCTCAGCATCTCCCTAATCTTCGCCAGTACGTCCGCACTCTCCGCATCCAGCGTGGCGATTCCATCCAAGATGTCCTGCGGGCTGCGATGTACGACGGCTTCGCCGCCGTTCGGGTTTTTCACCGAGAGGTCGAAGGTCGCCGTGTCACCAGCGCCGACTTTTACGCTCCAGCTCTTATCCGAATCGGCGAAGGTTTTTTGCAGTTCGACGAATTCTGCCAAGTCGGCGTCGTTCAGCGGGTTGGTCTTGCCCAGGTTGCGGCCGGGGTCGAGCTGGTAATACCAAACCTTTCTGGTCGGTGCGCCTTTCTCGAAAAACAGGACGACGGTTTTCACACCCGCGCCTTGAAAGGTGCCGCCGGGGCAGTCGAGCACGGTGTGCAGGTTGCAGGTCTCCAGCAAGTGCTTGCGCAAGCTCACCGAGGCGTTGTCGGTGTTGGAAAGAAACGTGTTCTTGATGACCACGCCGGCGCGGCCGCCGGCCTTGAGCAGCTTGATGAAGTGTTGCAGGAAGAGGAAAGCCGTCTCGCCGGTGCGGATGGGGAAGTTCTGCTGCACTTCCGCTCTTTGCCGCCAAAGGGCGGGTTGGCGAGGATGACCTCGAAGCGGTCCTTGTCTTGCACATCGGCGAGGGGCTCGGCCAGGGTGTTGGTGTGCACGATGTTGGGCGCTTCGATGCCGTGCAGGATCATGTTCATGATGGCCATGACATAGGCCAGCGACTTTTTTTTCCTTGCCGTAGAAGGTGCGGGTTTGCAGGGTGGAAAAGTCGGCGGTGGTGAGACGGCGATTGGCGGTGAGGTAATGCTTCGCACAAAAAGCCCGCGCTGCCCACGGCGCCGTCGTAAATGCGCTCGCCGATTTGAGGCTGCACGACTTTGACGATGGCGCGGATCAGCGGGCGCGGGGTGTAATACTCGCCGCCGTTGCGCCCGGCGTTGCCCATGTTCTTGATCTTGGCTTCGTACAGGTGGCTTAACTCGTGCTTTTCGGTTTGCGAGCGAAAGCGCAGCTCGTCGATGTGATCGATGATCTCGCGCAGGTTGTAGCCGCTGTGGATTCTGTTTTTGATCTCGCCGAAGATTTCGTCGATTTTGTATTCCAGCGTGTTCGGCCCGCTGGCTTTTTGCTTGAAGCTTTGCAGATAGGGGAAGAGTTGTCTGTCGACAAAATCGCGCAGATCATCCCCCGTGAGCGCCTTGTTGTGGTCCGGCTTGCCGTCTTTATCCTTGGGCGCGGCCCAGGTATTCCAGCGGTAGGGCGCGTCCAGAATGTGCGTGTAGGGCTTGCCGTTGAGCGCAGCCTCGGTGGCTTTGTCTGCTTCCAGCCCGTCGAGGTATTTCAAAAACAGCAGCCAGGAAGTTTGCTCGGTGTAGTCGAGCTCTGTGGTGCAACCGGCTTCTTTCCAGAGGACGTCGTCGATATTTTTAAAGGCTTGTTCGAACATGAGCGGGTGGTGATAGAGATAGGCAATAAGAGGGGGCTTTACGAGGATAAGGCGGTAAAGTGCAAGAAAGCACTTTGAGTATACTGACCTTGAAATTTTAACGGCCTGATACTTGGTTAATCGCTGGATTAATCGCTGCGAATAAAAGCGATAAGGTGGGCGGGTGCAGGGCTAAAATAAATCGCAAATAAACCGCAGAGGAGGCTTTCAATGGGCGAGAAAAAATGGGCTGAGGTTCGGCCACGAGAAGATTATTTTCGGATTCTGAATCCGGATGGCAGCGTAGAAGGCACGGTGCCGGAAGTCTCCAGGCAGGAGTTGCTGCGCTGGTATGAGGTGTTGGTCGAAACGCGCACGTTTGAGGCGATGGTGTTGCGCTTGCAGCGGCGCGGGGTGTTGAGCGTGGCGGCCAGCTCGCGCGGTGAAGAAGCGTCCGGCCTGGGCGCGGCGGCGGCGTTGCAGGTGGGCGACTGGTTATTTCCCGCGTATCGCCAGCTCAGCGCCGTGCTGTATTGGAATGCGCCGGTGGATCGCATCATGGCCGGGCTGATGGGCAATACGCCGGAGCATATCCGTGAGCATTTGCCCCTGCCGCCGGAAGTGCCCCCGGGCGTGAACATCCTGCCTTATCCGGTATTTCTGGGGGCTTATGTTCCTCTGGCAGTGGGTTGTGCGCTGGCCGATAAACTCAATGGCAGGAAGCACGTGAGCCTGGCGTTTGTGGGCGAGGGCAGCACCAGC
>SCUZ01000010.1 GCA_004322535.1 Rugosibacter sp. | reverse complement strand
CTTGCAGCTATGCGGAAAATCGTAACCCGCTTCCAACACTGCCTGCAGCATGCTCTGACCCTGGGGAACCTCAACTTCCACCCCCAACGGCTGGACGCGCACCGTCGCCGGGCCCTTGGGCTTTCTCTTGAAAAAACTTAGCATTTCATCAACCTTTTATTCTGCTCTAGAGTTAGCCGTCTACCAGCAGCCTAGACAACACCGCGATTTAAAAAAACAATACCAACTATTGCTGGCTATCCCCTCCCGCTTTCGGGACTACTTCTCTGATGGAAAACCTCGACCCGCTGCCAAATAAGCCCCTGTGATAATCGCACTTTGCATCATGGTGTGATCAGCAATATTCTTGCCCACAATGTCGAAAGCCGTGCCATGCGCAACCGACAGATGCGTATAAGGCGGGCCAAGAATGATGGCGCTGTTGCCTGAAAACCCCCAGGTTTTGATCGCGATATGACCTTGGTCGTGATACATGGCCAGCACAATATCAAACCGTCCCTCAATACATTGACGGAACACCGTATCAGGACTCATCGGCCCTGTAGCATCAATCCCCTCAGCTCGTACCTGAGCAATGGCGGGAGCGATCTGTTCGCTATCTTCACGGCCCATGGCATGGGGATTTAACCCAGCAACGACAATGCGCGGTTTGGGAATTCCCCATTCACGCATGACCGCATCCAGTTTGCGCAGGGTTAACGCCACCAGATCCTGGCTAATGATGTCGCACACATCCCGTAGCGCCATGTGATCGGTCAAATGCGCTACACGCAAAGGCCCGGAAACTAGAAGCAGATAGCTCTCACCGGGTGTCACGCTAATGACCTTATCGAGCGTGCCAGCCATCTTCATCGAGCCGGTGCTAATGGGGCCCATAACAGTTGCCGCAAACTGTCCGCTACGTGCCAACTGATCCGCTTCGTCAAGCCATTCTGCACTAACGCGCCCACCCACGACAGTATCTTCGCCCAAAGGCAGTGCCTCACCATTCATGCGGCCCGTATCAAGAATATCCAGCGTATCCACCCGATCAGCGATGCCCGCAGGCACCGTCGCAGGGTTGGTTAGCACATTGATTGTGGCAGTTTTGCCAATAAATCCCAGGGCCCGCTCCATGACTGCCGCGCTGCCAATTAAAACTGGGCGGCATGCCGCGTGAAGTTGCCCCTTTAGCCACGCCTTGGCAATAACCTCAGGACCAATACCGGCGGGGTCACCAATAACAATACCGACAGCGGGGCGTTCTTGTTGAGTCGTAGTCATCAACATCACCGATTAGATATGAAACACATCGAGAACCTGATCGATGCGGTCGTTGAGAACAATGGTTTTCTTGGCATGGATCAGCCAGCTGTCGTTATGTGGCTTGAGGGTGTAATGCGCCGTGCCGAAATAGCTACGTACCGCATGCTCGGTGACGGTATGCACTACCCAGTTGGTACGTGCCAACACAACATCGCCTGGCTCGCTGAGATCGATCAGCTGACACTGGTGGCTGGTCCGTGCCAGCGGCGTGCTGGAAGCAGAACGCTCCGTGCGAATGCGAAAAACACGATCCTCCAAACCACCACGGTTTTTGTAGTAGATCAACGAAACATGTTTCGCTGGATCGGTAACCAGTGTGCCATCACTATCCCATGCAGGAACCCAGTAGGCGACGTCAGGGGAATACAAAGCCAGCCACGCATCCCAATCTTTATCATCCAGCAGCTTGGCTTCTTGCCCCAGAAAACGCACCACTGAATGCCAAGCCGCCATGGTTACCGTGTGATGCGGATGTTCATTAACAACAGCATTCATTTCCCACTCCTTTGCAGTTCTTTTTGTATGATTTCCTGCATACGCCGCGACCATTCTTCGAGAATGCTGACATAGATGCCTTCGTCTGAGACATTGGTGCTACTCATACGCGCCTGAATACCAATTTCCTGGCCCAAAGCGTTGACACCCCGCTCCCAGCGTACCTGCCCCCGCGAAATATCACTGAAAGGCACCGCCTTGGCTTGAAAGCCAATCTGGCAATTGCGGAACTCTGCCAGATCGTCGGGCGTGGCCATGCCACTGGCATTGAAAAAATCTTCATACTGCCGCAGTCGGCTTTCGCGGGCTTTTGCACTCTCCCCCTTCGAGGCAACGCAGTAGGTGATGACTTCTGTGCGATCTACCGACAACGGGCGGAAGACACGTATCTGCGTACTCATCTGGTCCATGATGAAAACATTGGGCATAAGCATGAGGTTGCGTAGCCGCTCGGTCATCCATACCGCACGGGCTGCTCCATGTTTCTCAAAGTAGCTGTCGCGAAACTCGAAGTTTGGCCGATCCTGATAGTTCGGATAGACCGCGTACAGCACCGCATGTCCTTGATCAAAGGCGTAAAAGCCACTCGCCCCTTTATCCAGTTTCGAGATATCGTAGGTCTTGGTTTCCGTTGAAGACTGGCCCTTGGCGCGCCGTCCCACCGTCATCAGATAATTGCCGTGAGTCGCTTTGACGTGATATCCATCCAAGCCATTCTCGGCCTGCAATTTCCAGTTGCCATGGTAGATGTAGGTCGTCTCGCCGGGCAGCACTTCAAGTTCGCCCGTCGGCGATTGATCGACCAGCAGGTCAATAAAGGTG
>SCUZ01000113.1 GCA_004322535.1 Rugosibacter sp. | reverse complement strand
CAACGCGCCGACATGCAACGCAATGTGCGACGGCACCTGACCAAACAAGAGCGGCCGCACCAGCGCCACCGCATGCGTGAGCGGCAGCCACGCCGCCACTGACTGCACCAAGGAGGGCAGCTGCTCCTGCGGAAAGAAGACCCCGCACAGCAAAACCATCGGCGTCAAAAACAGCGTGAAGTAATACATGAAAAAATCATAGGATGGTGCCAGCGCAGTGATGATCAAGCCCAGCGCAGAAAATGTCAGGCCCGTCAGAAAGATCACCGGCAACGCCCACAAGGCCAGCGGCGAGGCTACAAAACCGAGCAATGAGACAACCAGCAGAATCGCGCTGCCCGACAGCGTGGCCTTGGCAGCCGCCCATAACCATTCGCCCGCCAACACATCGTCCAGCGCCACCGGCGCATACAAAATTGCCTCCCACGTACGCTGCATCTGCATACGCGAAAAAGCAGAATACAGAGATTCGAATGAGGCCGCATTCATGGTGGAAGCACATACCGTGCCGCTGGCCAAAAACGCAATGTAAGGTACTCCCGCTACCTGCGGCAACAAGCTACCCAGCCCGTAGCCCAAGCCAAACAGATAAATCATCGGGTCCGCCAGATTGCCCAGCAAGGAAGGGATCGCCATTTTCTTCCAGACCAGAAAATTTCGCCGCCATACTGCCAGTGCACGACTGGAAAGTTGCGGCAAGATACCGTGTCTCAAATCTGCGGCGTACAGCACGTTTTCAATCCTGTTCTTTGTTAATCCACTTAACCAAAAAACACCTTCAGCAGGTGTTTACCTGAAGATGGCTTATCCATGACCTAGCGACTACCCACCTCTTGTCATGCGCGAGCAAAATGCTGCAGCCCACTGCGCAACCCATTTGCAATCCAGTTTACGGCAATCGCTGATCAATCACCACATGGATACCTTTTGTTCCCGGCTTCACCGCCGCACTGCTGCCGGTCAGGTCGCCGCTAGCGGGCATCGCTTGGCCGGACTTTGACACACGCACCTCAATGCGCAGCGCTTTTGCGGATGATATTTTGTTGTCCGGCGACATGGCTTGGCTGTCATCGAGGTTGAAATCAAAAGGCAAATCGGCCACGCGCACGCGCTTAATGGCAAGCGGCATGCGTGGCCCATCCACGGCGCGGGCGAAGATAAACACGGTTTCCTCAGGCGTGGTTTGTGCACGCAGGGTTGAGCTCAGTTCGACGCGGCCGCTGACGGCACTCGCGATCGCCGTATCAGTCGCTTTTGCCACTGGCGCCGTATCATCAGCGCCGACTTTCATACCACCCATCTCACGCGCCCTGGCAATGCCGGATGCAACCATGCGCGCCTCATCAGATGCGGGGTCACTCTGCTTTAGCAACCGTTCCCAATGACCAGCCGCTACGGCATAGCCTTTTCCTGCAAACGCCTCAGCGCCAGCCAAAAGCAAGGCTTTGCCGTTATCTGGCTCAAGCCGCAATGCCTGCACGATCAATTCGTGCGGGCGGCCGGCAAAGCTGTCGGTTTTTTGCAGCAGCACATCGGCGAACTCAGCCAGCAGTGTGGCATTTTTCTCCACAACGGGTGCGGCGTGGGTAAAGGCACGCTCGGCATCATCCCAGCGCCCCATGACTTTGTAGGCACGTGCCAGCATCACCCAGCCTTCGATGTCATGGGGTTCTTGCGCCATTTTTTTCTCGAGCTGGGCAATCATGCTGTTCATTGTGCCCACTGCCTGCGCGTTGCGCTCAGCGCTGGACAGCAGTGCCTCAGGGGTACCCAGCAAGGCATATAACCCGATTGCTACCGCAGGCAGCAGGCCCGCCAGCACCCAGCCATCCCACCGCCGGCGTGCATTGGTCGTCACAGTTTCAACAGCAGACGTATCGTCGAGCACCTGGCGTTGCAGCTCTTCACGCGCCTGGGCGTAATCGATAGCTGAAATCAAGCCATTGGCATGGTCGCGTTTCAGTTCGTCAAGACGGTCACGATGAATGGTCGTGTTCAGCGCTGCCGGAACATCCCCAAGGGGAGGCTCCGCGCCGACGCCGGTGGTACGGCGCGGTTTTCCAGTAGTACGCCACCACGGACGCAGGAGTAACACCAGAGCGGCTAGCGTTAACGCTGCCGCTGCAAGAAAAAAAGCGGTCATGTATCGGATTGATCCAGCAGAGCCGCCGCACGGCGGCGTTGTTCTTCAGAAAGGGCGGGCATTGACATATTGCGGTTACGGCGGCGTAAAAAAAACACCAGCGTACCCAGCCCCACCACCAGCAAAATAAACGGTCCGCCCCACAGCAGCCAGGTTGTGGATTTGACAGGCGGCCGATAGAGGACAAAATCACCATACCGGGCAACCATGAAGTCGAGAATTTCCCGATCGGTTTTACCCTGGACAATCATTTTGCGTATCTCGCGCCGCAGGTCATTCGCCAGATCAGCCCGCGAAGCCGCCAGCGACTCGTTCTGGCAGACGAGGCAGCGGAGTTCTTCGCTGATCGCCACCATGCGCTTTTCCACGATCTCGTCCGCCGCCAGCGGCGGCGCGTCTGCGGCAAAAACCATACTGGTCGCCAGCACGATAAACAGGTACCCCGGCCAGCGCTTCATTGCGACAGTTCCTTAACGAGGGGAAGAATTGTTTGCGCCAGTGATGCGGGCGTAATCGGCCCGGTATGCTTCATGCGAATAATGCCTTGCTTGTCGATGACATAGGTTTCAGGCACGCCATACACGCCATAGTCGATGCCCACGCGGCCATCGCTATCAACGACTGAGAGGATGTACGGATTGCCGAGTTTCTCTAGCCATTGCTTACCGTCTGCCACCTGATCTTTGTAATCCAGGCCAATAACTGGCACGCTGCCCGTCTTGGCAAGCTCCACCAGCACCGGATGCTCCTCGCGACACGAAACACACCACGAAGCCCAGACATTAAGCAGCCAGACACGGCCCTTCATATCGACAACCGAGAAATTTTTGGTTGCATCGTGCAACTGCGGCAGCGTGAATGCCGGGGCCGGCTTGCCAATCAAAGGGGAAGGGACTTCGCGCGGGTCATGCATCAGGCCCATCGCCAGAAAACCGACCAGCACGGCGAAGGCCGCCAGTGGAAGCAGGAAACGTTTCATGCTGACACGCTACCAGGCAGCGTCACGGCCGCCTTGACGCGCAGACGATAACGACGGTCAAGCAAGGCAAGAAAGCCTCCCGCCGCCATCAGCAGGCAGCCACCCCATATCCAGTCAATGAAGGGCTTGAAGTAAACCCGTACGCTCCAGGCACCCTGATTATCCAGTGGCTCACCCAACGACACATAAATATCGCGTGTAAAGCCGGTGTCAATCGCGGCTTCAGTCATTGGCATCTGGGACGAGAAATAATGACGTTTTTCCGGATATAGCGTTTTCAAGACGTGGCCATTTCTTGATAACTCGAATGTGCCAACATCAGCATGATAGTTAGGTCCGGGCGCGGCACCGATATCCAGCAGGCGCAACTGGTAACCACCCACACTGACGGTGGCGCCCGTTTGCATGCGCACATCTTTTTCTTCCTGGTAGCCGCCGACCAGCGTCACGCCGATGACAAAAACGGCAATGCCGAAGTGCGCGAGATGCATGCCCCAGAAAGATGCCGACGCATTTCCTCCGCCGATCTTGAGGCGTTCAGCAATCTGAAAAACCGTGCTTGATGCAATCCACACGGCGAGCAGCGAACCCAGCGCGGTCATCGGCGTCCATATGCCCATCAGATGCGGAAAAATAGCGCCCGCCAGCAGTGCAAGAATAAAGCTCACGCGCAGACGACGCGCCATGTCGCGCAGATCAGCATGCTTCCAGCGCGCCAATGGGCCCACAGCGATCAGCAGCAACAGCGGCACCATGACCGGCACAAATACCGTATTGAAATACGGCGGGCCGACCGATAGCTTGCCCAGCCCCAGCGCATCAATCAGCAAGGGATACAGCGTGCCAAGCAGTACGCTACCAGCGGCCACCACCAGCAGCACGTTGTTGATCAACAGCATCGTTTCACGCGAGACAAGAGCAAAGGCACCACCCACACCCACCTTGGGCGCACGCCAGGCAAACAGCGTCAGCGAAGAGCCGATGACCACGGCCAGCAAGATCAGGATGAACACCCCCCGGCTTGGGTCCGAGGCAAAGGCATGGACTGAAGTCAGCACACCGGAACGAACAAGAAAAGTACCTAGTAGCGAAAGTGAAAATGCGGCAATGGCCAGCAGCACCGTCCAGTTTTTGAAAGCGCCACGCTTTTCAGTAATCGCCAGAGAGTGAATCAGCGCTGTGCCCGCCAGCCAAGGCATGAACGAAGCATTTTCTACTGGATCCCAGAACCACCAGCCGCCCCAGCCCAGTTCGTTGTATGCCCACCAGCTGCCCATGGCGATACCGATGGTGAGAAATACCCAGGCTGCTGTCGTCCACGGACGCGACCAGCGCGCCCAGGCGGCATCCAGTCGTCCGGAAATCAAGGCGGCAATGGCAAAAGCAAAAGCAACCGAAAACCCGACATAGCCCATGTACAGCATGGGCGGATGAAACACGAGGCCGGGGTCTTGCAACAAGGGGTTCAGATCGCGCCCTTCGGCAAGCGCGGGCAGCAAGCGCTCAAATGGATTGGATGTGAACAAGATAAAAGCCAGCATGCCAATACTGACCAAACCCAGCACGGCAAGCACCCGCGCCACCATGGCCTCGGGCAGCTGGCGAGAAGCCAGCGAAACGGCGGCTCCCCAGCCGGAGAGCATCAACACCCACAGCAAGAGCGAGCCTTCATGTCCCCCCCAGACAGCGGCAAACTGGTACATCGCCGGCAACTTGGTATTCGAATTCTGTGCCACATAGGCGACAGAAAAATCATTCGTCAGAAAACTTTGTGCCAGACAGGCAAATGCAAACACCAGCAGCAAAAAGTGCGTCTGCGCCGCAGGACGCGCCAGCGCAATCCATTGCGCTGAATACGAACTGATGCGTTGTGCGCCAATCAGCGGCAACAAGCCCTGCAGCAGAGCGGCCATGAGGGCAAGGATAAGCGCAAAGTGTCCGAGTTCAGGAGTCATTTTTTCTGTGCCTGTTCAATGGCATGTTTGGCTTCGGGGGGCATGTAATTCTCATCATGCTTGGCCAGTACTTCACTGGCAACAAACTGTCCGTCTTGCTCTAACCGCCCTTGCACAATGGCGCCTTTGCCATCACGGAACAAGTCCGGCAGGATACCGGTATAGGAAACGGAGATTTCTTTTGCGGTGTCGGTTATGATGAAACGCGTGGTCATCCCCTCGCGCTGGATGGATTCTTTTTTGACCAGCCCCCCCATGCGGAAGGCTTTGCCTTGCGGCGATTTGCCCGCAAACACATCCGATGGCGTGACATACAGCGCAATATTGCTGTCCAGTGCCCTCAATACAAACACAGCGGCCACGGCGAGCGACGCCAAGCCGCAAAGAATCAGGGTGATGCGTTTATGACGAGGTTTCATTGCACGGGCCATCCAAGTTGCCATCGAGTTTATCGGCCAGCCGTTCGCGGGCCAGATTGCGCCGAACCTCACTCAGACGCCGCCTGACCAGCAAAGGTTCCGCCACCATGAGCAAAGCACAGGCACCGAAGCTGCCCCAGACATACAAGGCGTAACCACCCATGGCGAAAAATTCGCCAATGCTATGCCACTGCATGCTTCACCCATTCGCTACGCCGTTCGCGCTCAAGCATGATGGCACGTAGCCGCATGAGCGAGACGGCAATGGAATACATCCAGAACGCCAGTGCCATCAGCAGCATGCCCCACAGCATGGTTTGCGCCATCGAGGGGGCGCGCGTGAGATTGATGCTTGAGCCCTGATGCAAAGTGTTCCACCACTTTACGGAAAAATAAATAATCGGCACATTGACCACGCCGATCAGGGCCAGAATCGCCCCGGCCTTGTCCGCACGACGCGGATCGTCAATCGCGGATTGCAGAGCAATGAAGCCAATGTAGAGAAAAAACAGGATCAGCTCGGATGTCAGGCGGGCATCCCACACCCACCACGCACCCCACATCGGCTTGCCCCAGAAAGCACCCGTCCATAAACTCAGCGCAGCCATGAGTGCACCCGTCGGTGCCAGGGCCTGCGCCATCATGCTCGACAAGCGCGTATTCAGCGCCAGGCCCAGGCCGGCCCAAAACGCCAGCGCCAGATAAATGATCATCGACATCCACGAGGCGGGAACATGCACGAAGATGATGCGATAGCCTTCACCCTGCTGGGCGTCCGTCGGCGCAACAAAAAAAGACAGCCACAGACCGGCTACGCCGAAGATCAGCGCCAGCGTCCAGAACAGCGGGACAAGACGTCCGGCCAGTGGATAAAAACTCTGCGGGCTGGCGAAGCGAAACCAGTTAATTATTTTCATATTCATCAAAAAGTCGGCGCTCGT
>SCUZ01000112.1 GCA_004322535.1 Rugosibacter sp. | reverse complement strand
AATGGCCTGGCGCGGAATCAAATCCCAATTGACACTCTCGCCAAACGGCTCATTAACACGCACGCCATCCTGATATACCGACAGGCCTTGCGGCGTGCCGAGCAAGGGGCTCACGGTGAATCCACGATAATTCACATCGACTTGGAACGGGTTGCCCTGAATTTCATTCACGGTCACGCCATTGAGTCGTGCATTCATTAATTCAGGCAGCGAAGCAGCACCACTCTCGCGCACTGCACGCTGATCGATCGACTGGACGCTGGACGAAATTTCACGCTTCGGTTGATCCAGGCCCTTCACCGGTGAGACGCCGATCACTTCAATGGCTGGCAAGCGCAAGACGGTGTCCGGTTGATTTTTTTCTTCCGCCCCAGCTGGAGTCGCCTCACACCCCGCAAAGGCCATCAGCACAAAAAGCATCACGCGCAGTTGCTGGCAGTAGAACGAAAAATAATGGTGCATAAATCCAATATGACTCAAAAGAAAAAATGCCTGATCGACACATGGGCACATGATAGGATGCAACGTTGTGTATTACGACTCTTCGCCACCACCTTTTTGCCGCCACGTTCAAATTTCACGCCATGAAAATTACCGCCTTGCCATATACCCTCCTACTGATCATCGCGGGGCTGTTCATTACGCCAGTGCATGCGGCCCCATTCGCTTATATTCCGAATGAAAAATCCGGTTCCATTTCGATTATAGATACGTCGACACAGAAAGTTGTCGATACGATCACCACCGGCGGTGCACCGCGCGGAATTGTGGTTTCGCAGGATGGCAAGTTGCTGTATGTCAGCGACCGCAGTGCCAATGGGCTAGTGGTGATTGATCTAGCCAGCCAAAAAATTGCCATGCGCATTCCCCTGGGGGAATCCCCAGAAGGCGTGAGCATTTCGCCGGATGGGCGCTGGGTGGTCGCGGCCATTGAATTAACCAACAGCGTGGCGTTTATTGATACGGCCGCACAGCGCCTCGATTTTTCAATCAAGACCGCTGGTAAAAACCCGGAACACGCGGAATTCAGCCCTGATGGGCGCTGGTTATTGGTGAGCGCCGAAGAAGCGGATAGTGTTGATGTGATCGATGTAGCAGCTCGTCAGCAAATCAAATCCATCACTGTCGGCGCGCGGCCGCGCGGTATCGGTTTTCTACCCAACGGCAGCCAGGCCTATGTCGCTTGTGAGCTACCTGGCGTGGTGTATGTCATCGACATGGCAACGCAAGCGGTAGTTAAAACAATCAAAGCCGGGAATTTTGCCAATGGCGTGGCCGCTGCACCGAATGGCAAACAGGTATTTATTTCCAATGGTCGTGACGCGTCGGTTTCTGCGATTGATGTAGCCAGCCAGCAAATTACCGCCACGATCCCGGTCGGCAATCGTCCCTGGGGACTAGCCGTCACACCGGACGGAAACCGGGTTTATGTGGCGAACGGCCGCTCTAACAGCGTATCTGTCATCCATGCGGAAACCCATCAAACCGTTGTGACGATACCTGTAGGTGAAGCGCCTTGGGGTGTCGTTATCCACTGATACCTGAATTTTTACAGTAGCAAGGCTACCATCAGCGGCAACGTAAAGAAAAAGCCCAGGGTGGAGACCACCATCACCGCAGCGAGTATTTCTGTATCCAGACCGAATCGTTCGGACAACAGCACAGTGGCCATCATCGTCGGCATGCCGGCCAGCAAGATCATGACTTGAGTCACCTCGGTCATGCCAAATAGCGGTAGCACAACAGCCGCAACCAAAGCCGGCATCACAATGAGCTTGATGGCACTCGCGGCAAGGATCATGCGCGGCGAGCGCTTGACGGTTTCGAGTGATATAGACATGCCGACAGTAAGCAGCATGGAGGGAACAACGGCCTGCCCCAGTAGATGCGCTGTGGTACTCACCCATTGCGGCATGGGGATGGCCAACAGATTAACAGTCAGTCCGGCAAAAAATGCCCAGACAGGCGGCATTTTGAATAGGGTCATGGCAAATGCGCCCAGCCGAAATGACTGTTCTTTTGTCCCCATAACGGCCGCCACGCCAGCGCCGAGAGTCCAGTACAGAACCGATATGCCGATAACATCGGCATAGATTGGATAGCGTGCCGCTTCTGGCCCAAATAGCGATTGCAACACAGCGATACCCATCGAGAGAATATTGCCGAAAGAGCAGCCAATTAGTAAAGCGCCTACCGCAGGGGCGGATATTCCCCACACAGTACGCGGTCGGGCAAAAACCAGCCAGCCCAGCCCCATGGCTGCAAGCAAACCGAACCAGATCGATGCGGGAACCAAAAAAACCTCCGGCCCAAAATTGACCCGGCTGATCACGTCGTAAGCAATCCCCGGATAGAAAAGATAGAGCACTAGCGCATTGATGGTGCGTCGTGTATCAACGACATTTAAACCAGCCGGTGTTTTTATGCGCCAGACAAACCCAAGCGCAATCAGGGCGATCAGCGGTGCAACGCCACGCTCAAGCGAGAGGAGTAGGTCAGACAACATGACAAATCACGTTGGGCACCGTATCACCAGCACCGATTTTTTTAGCTTTCATAGAGAGAAATTTAAATTAGTATCGAAATGAATTACAGGATGAAAAAAGAGGCATCAGCTAACCAGCCCATGCCTCTTCTTGATTTCTGATGGCTCAGAGGTTCTAACGCGCGCTAATGTAAGCCCACAAAGCCTCAACTTCTTCCGGTGTAACACTGCCTTCCCATGCGGGCATTGCGCCCTTACCATGTAAAACCGACTGCACAAACCGGGGCTTTTGATCACGCGGAAATGTGCGCAAATCAAATGTCGAGGCGCCGGTATTAACCAGATTTACCCCGTGACAACGCGCACAAGCACTGGCATACACTCGCTTGCCCTGCTTTATTGCATCTGGAGTCGCTGCCGAAGTAGGTGCTGTGATCGCTTCTGCAATCGGCGTAGCTACAGCTGACTGCTGGCTTGGAGTTTGCTGCGCTATAGTGGCAGCTGGAGTCACGACCTCAGTTGCAACTTCGGCAACCCCATCCTCAGTCTGAGTTAAAACCGGGGTCACCTCGTGCGCACAGCCACCAGCTAACAATAGTGCGCTCAGCACAAAACCACACAAGGCATTCTTGAAATGGAAAAGAATATTTAGCATCACTTACTCAGCTTGAAAGTCCAAACCGATGAGCCAGGAGGCACATTCGCCAGGTTAGGATCAGCCGAAATTGCTTGATACAAATTAGCCGAGCCGCTGACTACCGTAATGTATTGCTCACCATTACGCTCCCAGGTAATCGGCAAGCTGGTGATGCCCGATCCGGTCTGGAAACTCCAGAGCTTCTTACCGGTATCACTATCCAGTGCGAGGAATTCACCTGTCATCGCGCCAACAAAAACAAGGTCGCCCGCCGTTGCCAAGACGCCACTGAGATACGGAGTATCCAGTTCAACCGACCACTTAGGTTTTCCGGTCAGCGGATCCAGTGCGCGTAACGCACCGCGCTTGCCATCGTCAGGTGCAGGAAAGCCCCCCATCTCGATGCCCAGATACCATGTGCCACGACGGTACTCGGGCTTCGTCGTTTTAAAACGCATGCCCATATTGACGGTGTTAACGTAAGCCAGATTACGCTTCGGGTCAAACGCCATCGGTGCCCAATTTTTGGCGCCAAAAGCGCCGGGCCAGACTTCATAGAACTCCTCGGACTCCAGGGACGCCTTCACTTTTTTAGTCATTTCTGACTCAATCGGGCGACCCGTTTTCATGTCTATCCCGTTTGCCCAATTTAATTTTTTGGCAAACTGGTTAGCACGTAGCAACTGGCCATTGGTACGGTCAATCACATAAAAATACCCATTGCGGTTCGCCTGCATGATGACTTTACGCATCTGGCCATCAATCTTGAGTTCTGACTGCACCAATTCATTGACGCCGTCATAGTCGTAGGCATCATTGGGTGTGAATTGATAATACCAAACAAGTTCGCCTGTTTTTGGCCGTATCGCCAGCACCGAGCAAGAGTAAAGATTGTCTTTGCCGACACCACGAGCATTTGCATTCCACGGCCCGCCGTTACCTGTGCCCCAATAGACTAGATCAAGCTCCGGGTCGTAGCTGCCAGTGATCCAGGTAGGTGCACCACCCTTGAGATAAACCCCTTCTGCCCAGGTATCACCATGTTTTTCATTGGGCGCGGGAACCGTCCAGACATGCCAAAGAGACTTTCCGGTTTGCGGATCCAACCCTTCAAGAAAGCCACGGGTACCAAACTCGCCGCCCGAATTACCCACCATTACCACACCATTAGCCACCAGGGGCGCTAATACAAATGCATAACCTTCCTTATAGTCAGCCAGTTTGGTTTCCCACAACAGTTTGCCCGTCTTGATATCCAGCGCCATGACGCGAGCATCCACCGTGGTGCGGAACAATTTGTCGCCATACACCGCCGCGCCACGCGACTGCGCACCACAGCAAAGTGACGCATACACATCCTGCGGCAAACTTACGGGTGTCTTCCATTTCTGGTGCCCTGTCAGCGCATCAATGGCGACTGTCGCTGTATGTGTTGTGACATACATCATGCCATTAACAACGAGAGGTTGTACTGAAGCATTGGCTGAGTGATCCAGGCTCAAGTTCCACACCGGAACCAGCTTGCTAACTGTTTTGCGGTTGATCTTTGCCAATGGGCTATACCGTTTCTGGTCATAACCCATGCCATAGGTCAGCACATCTTCGGTCGATTTCGCATCATTTCGCAACATCGCATCATCAACCCCTGCGGTTGCAGCAAATAATGGCGCGCTCATCACCATACTGCCCAACAAACCAGCCGCCAGCAAGGTGGCACGTAATAAATGCTTAGTATTTTTCATCACATCTCCTCACGTTACAGAATTTTTATAATCATTGATGCGTTTGGCATTCTGATACCATTATCATCGTTCGCAAAAATGGCACTCTATACAAATCCGCTCTACGCTTGCAAGCTGCTCGCATCCAGAAATTTATCATAGTGGATATGCGCTTCCGGAATCCCCGCAGCATAAAGCTGCGTCATTGCGGCGTCAATCATTCGCGGCGGGCCGCAAAGGTAAGCATGCCGCGCACCTAACTCCGGCACTTGCGCAGGTACCAAGTATTCGGTCACGAGCCCACGACAGCCCCGCCAATCACTGTCCGCTGGCTCATCAGATAAGACAGGGACAAACTTGAAATTGCCTCTCCATTGTGAGGCGATTTGTTGAATCGCCTCAATTTGATAAAGGTCGCGTTGCGCGCGTGCGCCAAACAGAAACAGTGCGTCCCGCGTAATGCCTTCTTGCAGCGCCGCTTCAAGAATGGAAAGAATCGGTGCCAAGCCGCTCCCCCCGGCAATAAACACGAGCGGCGCATCGTCAGGACGCAACCAGAAGTCGCCCCCTGGGCCGCTAACTTCCAACGGCTGGCCAACACGTGATTCAGCAAACAACCAGTCGGTGAATGCCCCACCCGGAACATGACGAATGAAAAAAGTCAGTTGCCGCGCACCGCCAACGACTGGTGCTGTTGCAAAAGAATACTCGCGGTCGCGATCTGACCCCGCTCGACGCAGACTGGCATACTGCCCCGCAGCATAATTAATCGCACTGCCCGCAAGGTCAAGATCAATTTTTAACTCAACGATATCGTGGGTTAGGGTTTGTTGAGAGGCAATGACACCAGAAGCCGTCACGACTTCATGATGCGGACGATTGACGTCAATTTCCATCTCGACAACGACTTGCGTTCCCGCCGGCACTTTTGCTTGGCAAGCGAGGATGTAACCCGCACGCAGCTCTTCGCCACTCAGCACATACGAAAAATCACGAATCGCATTCACCTTGCCTGAAATCAAACGACAGCGGCACGACATGCAGGTTCCCACCTTGCAGCTATGCGGAAAATCGTAACCCGCTTCCAACACTGCCTGCAGCATGCTCTGACCCTGGGGAACCTCAACTTCCACCCCCAACGGCTGGACG
>SCUZ01000111.1 GCA_004322535.1 Rugosibacter sp. | reverse complement strand
CCCGCAGCGCTGGTATCGGCACATTGTCTCGAATGTATTGATTCAGGAAGCGACTGCAGATCATTTGGCAGTGCAAAGCCACTATGTGGTTTTACAGACTCGTCGCAATGGTCAGACAAGTATTTTTAGCACAGGGAAATATAGAGATCGCATCGTTCTATGCAACGGCGAGTTTAAGTTTGCCGAGAAGCGCGTCGTGGCTGATACGCATAGTATCGATACGCTGCTTGTTGCGCCTATTTAAAAGAGGAAAAATTGTGAATGCACCGATGGGTCAATTTAAAAAGCCATGGACAGCGAGTCCCGACGGCTACCGTGTGCCTTATGCAGTGTTTACGGATCAGGCTTACTACGATCAAGAGCAGGAACATATTTTCCGGGGAGAAACTTGGTCCTTTGTGGGACTGGAAGCCGAGCTGCCCAACAAGGGCGACTTTAAATCCACCACCATTGGTGACACGCCCGTGATTGTGACGCGGGACCCAACAGGTCAATTGCATGTATTCAAGAATTTATGCATGCACCGCGGAGCATTGCTGGTGAGAGAGTCTCGGGGTAACGTGAAATCATTTGACTGCGTGTATCACCAGTGGTCGTTTGATCTCACTGGTGCGCTGCGTGGCGTGCCCATGCGGCGAGGTGTGCGCGGCCAGGGAGGTATGCCGCCTGAGTTTGACATGGCTAATTTTGGGCTGGATGCGCTGCGCGTTGAATCGTTGAATGGCCTGATTTTCGCCAGTTTTTCAAAAATGGTTGAACCCTTGACCGAGTATCTGGGCGAGGGGATTGTTGACAACATCCAGCGAATTTTCAATCGCCCGATTCGCATCATGGGTGATTATCGCCAATATATTCATGGCAACTGGAAGCTTTATGCTGAAAACACGCGGGACCCCTATCACGGCAGTTTGCTGCATTTGTTTCACAGCACATTTGGGCTTTACCGTGCGACACAAAAGGGATTCACCTACATGGATCCATCTAATCGGCATAGCCTGTTGAAAGCCACCGCATCAGCAGCGCCAACTTCTGCGAGTGAAAATCAAGAGGTTTATAAGGATGTGCGCTCTTATAACACCGAGTTTCATTTGCAGGATGCCAGCGTTTTGGCTGGCAGGCCCGAGTTTGAAGATCGCGCTTCTTTGGTCATTAACGCAATTTTCCCCAACCTTCTGATACAGCAAATTGCAAATTGTCTGGCCGTGCGTCAATCAGTTACCCATGCACCCAATGCCTTTGAGATTGTCTGGACGCTCTTTGGCTACGCAGATGATGATGAGGAAATGCAGATGATTCGCATGAAGCAATCCAATCTGGTGGGGCCGGCGGGTTTGATTTCGATGGAAGATGGCGAGGCGATAGAGATCGTGCAGGATGCTGTCATCCGCGATGGCAAGAAAACCTCGGTTTTAGCCATGGGGGGCGTGCGTGCGGGCAGTGTTGATCACATGATTACCGAAGGCCCGATTATCGGTTTTTGGGAAAACTATGCGCGTTATTTGAAGCTAGGGGATGAATTGAAAAAATAGTGTAGCCAGATTTGCAAGATACGCGACATGGAAAATGACGCAGAAAAAGTCGGCGCTGGTGATACGCCCCAAAGCTTTGAATCCGCTTCTGGAAAGTCCCCTTGGGGGACGACATTTCGACGCTGCGGCGCAGCAAAGGACTCGCCTTTGCTGCGCCGTTTTCCATTTTGACGTCTAGTCCGCTTGATTCGCGACTGGATTGTGACGCAGACGATGATTGTTGAAAAGCTTAATCATCTTGCATTCAGTTGACTTAAGTCAAGTTGAGCAAATCTCTTGATTCCTAGAATGAACCCAACTTCTTTAGGGAAGGCAAAAAGGCCGGTACCAAGAGAATAAACAGCCGATAAGCAGAAGAGGAGGTTGCGCTAGATGTTCGTTGACGTATTGCCTGATTCATCGACTTCCTCTTTAAGCGCATCAACAGGCACGTTATTTTTCAAGCGAAAGAGAGGCATATCATGAATGCACCATTATCACGCGAAGCACTTCAGCAGGATAAGTTAAAAGCGTTGCTGGATGATCTGGGAAATAGGGTTGTTGTCAGTGGCCCGGGTGATGTGGTGCTGGGCGCCCGGAATATTTATACCGATCCGGCGATTTTCGCGCTGGAGTTAGAACACATGATCGAAGGCGGCTGGGTGTATGCCGCGCACGAAAGTCAGCTGCCCAACGCAAACGATTACTTTACGATCAGCGTTGGCCGGCAACCTGTGGTGCTTACGCGGGATGCGGGTGGTCAGATTCACGGCTTTCTGAACACCTGCGCCCACCGTGGCGCCAAGGTCGTGCGCCATACCAAGGGTAATCAGAAAGTGCACATGTGCACTTTCCACGGCTGGTGTTTCAATCCCAGGGGCGAACTCATCAATGTCACCGACGAAGCCGAAGGTGCCTATCCGCCCGGGTTCGACCGAAAAAACCTCGGCCTCACCCCGGTTGCCAGACTGGAAAGCTACCGGGGTTTCATTTGGGTCAGCTTGAATCCTGATGTGCTTCCGCTCAAGGAGTATCTCAACGGCGCCACCACCTTTATTGATCTGATGGCTGATCAGTCGCCAACGGGTGAGCTTGAGGTGCTACCGGGTGAGTCTACTTACATTTATCAAGGTAATTGGAAGCTGCAGGCGGAGAACGGCCTGGATGGTTATCACGTCAAAGCCACCCATGGCAACTATGTGATGACGGTTGGTCGGCGTGCCAAAGGGCAATCCACCACCGAAACCAAAACACTGGATGTTGCCAAAATCGATACCGGCGTGAGTGGCTTCTTTGCCTTTGACCAGGGCCATGCGGTGCTCTATGGCCCTTACCCGAACCATAAAGACCGGCCCAACTTTGAATTCCGCGACGGCTATTTTGAAAAATACGGTGAAGCCAGAGCTGTCTGGATGACCGAACGTTTGCGCAACCTGATGCTGTTACCCAATGTTTTCCTGATGGATCAGATGAGCACCCAGATTCGCATCTTCCGCCCGCTCGCCGTGGATCGTACTGAAGTCATCACCTACTGCATTGCGCCGAAAGGCGAAAGTGCAGAAGCGCGCGAGAAGCGGTTGCGGCAATACGAAGACTTTTTCAACGCGAGCGGCATGGCGACGCCGGATGATCTGGCCGAATTCCGTAACTGCCAAATTGGTTTTCAAGCCAAGGCTGCTCCCTTTAGTGATATTTCACGCGGCAAGCCGCGCTGGATCAAGGGTGTCAGCGAAGCAGGCAAGTCTATTGGGGTACAGGCAAGGTTGAGTAGCACGAATGTCGCCGATGAAGGCATCTACGCCAGCATTCTCGAAGAATGGGCTCGCCGCATGCAGGATATTGTGAAAAATGAACTAGAAAGGAGTGGGAAATGAACGCAGTCAATGAACATGCACGCTCTGCAGTGACCGCTGCGACGTGGCATTCTGTGGTGCGTTTTTTAGGGCAGGAGGCCAAACATCTTGACGACAAGGATTGGGATGCCTGGCTTGCGCTGTACGCGCTGGATGCCGAGTACTGGATTCCGTCCTGGGATAGTGATGGCACGTTGATTACAGACCCCACAAAACATGTGTCGCTGATCTACTACAAAAACCGTGGTGGGCTGGAGGATCGTATTTTCCGTATCCGTACTGGGCGCTCTGCATCCAGCACGCCTCTGGCACGCACGAGTCATCAGTTCCAGTTGATCGATGTCAGTGAGATGGGTGGTGTCGTGCAGGTTCGGACAAACTGGACAGTCGATTCTGTGACCGATCATGAAGTGCGCAGCTATTTTGGTACGGCTTATTACAGCCTGGTTGCCCAAGGCGATAGCTGGCTGATTCAGTCCAAGAAAACCATTGTGCTGAACGACCGTATCGACCAGGTACTGGATGTTTATCTGGTCTAGCAAAC
>SCUZ01000110.1 GCA_004322535.1 Rugosibacter sp. | reverse complement strand
GAGAACGTGAAGTCCCAACCATGGCGCTTGGAGGCCGTGCGAGGGTCAAACTTTTCATGAATGTTGCCGCCAGTGGGCAGGCGACCTTCGAGTAAGGCTCGAAATTGTTTCGGATCAACCGCACCCTCCAACCCCAGCAGCTTCGCCCCCTTGCCCAGCCAGGAGCCGTTGCCTTCCTTCGCGTAATAGTCATCCTGTGCAGAAAAATAGTGCGCGGCACGACCGGCGTTCTCGATGGGGTGATTGGTCAGCACGGGTTATCTCCAAGTCACTCCAGAATCGCCGCATGCCGCAGCGGATAGTGGCGTGGTGTCAGCTTGATACGCGTAATCGGCAGATCACCTGCAAAGGCCAGATAGCCGGTCAGTTCCGGCAAGGATTGAATCTCGGAGGGCATGACCACGCGTTCGCGTTCGATACGCAGCGTTCGACTGCGACTGCCGCCGCGATCATTAGCGGACTCGCCCAGCGTTTCGCGTTCGACCTCGTGCTCGCCCAGGCTCTTGCTCAGGTCTTCTGCCGTCTTGCTGTCGGCGCGACCACCACCGAGGACCAGGATGTTGCGGAAGCAACTGCGCAGCACCGTTGCATCCTTCTCGCCATTGGTGCGATCCAACTGGGCCGTGGACTGAATCCCCGCCACGATACGCAGGCCGTGTTTGCGCCCCTTGGTCGCAGCATCTTCCAGCGAGGGAAGTTTTTGCAGGCTGTCCAGTTCGTCAATGACCATCCATATTCGCCGAACCGGACTTTCCGGCAAACTCAGAATCGACGTGCACAGAATGTCCACCCAAGTCGACACCAATGGCTTCAGCGCTTCGAGCATATCCTCGCGCCAGGTGATGTACAGATTCCCTTCGCCTTCTTCCAGCCAGCGGCGAATGGAGAACGAGCCGTCATCTCTCAGGTATTGGTGTGGGTCGAGATATTTGGCAAGGATGAAGCGTGCACT
The DNA here is from genome assembly GCA_004322535.1 of Rugosibacter sp. Classification (GTDB taxonomy): domain Bacteria; phylum Pseudomonadota; class Gammaproteobacteria; order Burkholderiales; family Rhodocyclaceae; genus Rugosibacter. The sequence goes on along the minus strand of SCUZ01000110.1, from coordinate 1,054 downwards.
GGAGAGTGCCTGCTTGGCGCCGACGAACAAACCTTCGGCTTCGGTATTGGCAAGGAACTCTTTCAGTGATTCGTCACTCTCCGTTGAAAGTAATTTGATTAGTGAAAAAATATCCGTGTTATTCACTGAAGCCATTTTCTTGGTCGCCGCCTGAAACAGCAGACGTGCATAGCCGTTCCATTCTTCGGCATCGTCGGTCAGCCCCTTGGGCACAACAGACAGTGCATATCGCTTGAAGTCATATTCATCATGCAGCTCGTTGAAGATGCTCCAGCTTTCCGAGCGCGTATCGAAGGGATTCAGAATCACGTCCCCCGGAAAATAAAACCGCGACAGGAAGCTGCCATTCGGATCGACGATAATCAATCGGTCACCACGACGCAGGATGGTTTCGATCACCTGTGCCAGTGCAACGGTCTTGCCTGTTCCCGTGGCACCCGTTACCAGCAAATGCAGGGTTTCCAGCCAGATCGGAATCGGTGTATCGGCCACGAGTACCTGAGTCTTACCCGCTTCACGCGTTTGCCGCTGCAAGCTGCGATGGCTGGTCATGCGCGTACCGCGCAGGAAGCGGCGAAACCCCGCGCCGCCGAATTGCGTATCGTAATGTTGAACGATACGGTGAGCGATAAAGAGTCCACTCGCCAAACCGACGCCCAGTGCGCCCATCAGAAATTGATCCTGCGGCGTCAATCTGGCGATTCGCACCAAACCACGCGCCACGGGTCGTTCAATGCCGTAACGCCATGCCGCCATGCACAACCAGGAGACGATAGGCAATCCGAACAGAATCCCCAGAAAGACATAGTTTTTATCGTCGCGAGTCATGGTAAGAGGCCCTTAAGACCCGCCTGAATAATCCATTGCGGCTGACTGACAGTCGGTGCGGCTAACGGCAATCTGCGGCGTACCAATACTTTCGGTGCAGCGTTCTGATCCGGTTCCGGTAACTGTGGTCGGAAAATCAGCCAATCATCGGGCTGTCGTGTACGAGAGCGCGTGGGAGTTTCTACCAAGTCATCATTGCGAGCGATGGAAACAGGCCGGTTCTTAA
>SCUZ01000109.1 GCA_004322535.1 Rugosibacter sp. | reverse complement strand
TGCCTCGTGTACTACGCCTGCAGAAAACGGCATGACGGTGCGCACGCAATCGCCCAAGCTAGCTGATCTGCGACGCAATGTGATGGAGCTTTACATTTCCGATCATCCGCTGGATTGCCTTACCTGCAGCGCGAATGGCAATTGCGAGTTGCAGACCATGGCCGGCGTGGTAGGCCTGCGCGATGTGCGCTATGGCATTGGTGACGTCAAGGCAGCTGATGGTGGGAATGGCGGAGTGATCGGCAAGACCCATCTTGCGGAAGAGAAAGATGAATCCAATCCATATTTCACTTACGATCCGTCAAAGTGCATTGTGTGCAATCGCTGCGTGCGTGCGTGCGAAGAACAGCAAGGTACGTTTGCGCTGACAATTTCGGGCCGCGGTTTTGACTCGCGCGTGTCTGCCGGGCAGGATCAGCCCTTTATGGAATCCGAATGTGTCTCGTGCGGCGCGTGCGTAAATGCCTGCCCCACGGCCACGTTGACGGAAAAAACCATCATCGCCAAAGGTCAGGCCGAGCATTCGGTGACCACCACCTGTGCCTATTGCGGCGTTGGTTGCGGCCTCAAAGCTGAAATGAAGGGTAATGACGTCGTACGCATGGTGCCGTGGAAAGACGGAGGTGCCAACGAGGGCCATGCTTGTGTCAAGGGTCGCTTTGCCTGGGGCTATGCGAGCCACCCGGATCGCATCACCCGGCCCATGATACGCGCAAAAATTACCGATCCATGGCGCGAAGTCTCGTGGGATGACGCGATCAATCATGCCGCATCCGAGCTGCGCCGCATTCAGCAAAAGTATGGTCAGAATGCTATCGGCGGGTTGGTCTCGTCACGCTGCACCAACGAGGAGGATTACCTCGTGCAGAAAATGGTGCGTGCTGCCTTTGGTAACAACAATGTCGATACCTGCGCCCGCGTATGTCATTCGCCTACGGGCTATGGCTTGAAGCAAACGCTGGGTGAATCTGCCGGAACACAGACGTTCAAGTCGGTGGAAAAAGCGGACGTCATCATGGTCATCGGCGCGAACCCAACGGATGGTCATCCGGTGTTTGCCTCGCGCATGAAACGGCGTATCCGCGAGGGGGCAAAGCTGATTGTGATTGACCCGCGCGCGATTGATCTGGTCAGTTCGCCGCATGTCAAAGCCGCACATCATCTCAAGTTGCGGCCAGGCACGAATGTGGCCGTGCTCTCAGCCTTGGCGCATGTGATCGTTACCGAAGGTTTGGCGGACGAAGCCTTTGTTGCCGCACGCTGCGAAACAAAAGCGTTTGATCAGTGGCGTGAATTTGTGGCGCGGCCCGCCAATTCACCTGAAGCGCTGGAAGTGGATTCGGGGGTTCCCGCCGCTGAAATTCGCGCTGCGGCCAGGCTTTACGCTACTGCTGGCAATGGCGCAATCTATTATGGGCTGGGCGTGACCGAGCATTCACAAGGCTCAACCGCCGTGATTGCGATTGCCAACCTGGCCATGGTGACAGGCAACGTGGGGCGCGAAGGTGTTGGCGTTAATCCGCTGCGCGGGCAGAACAATGTGCAGGGTTCGTGCGATATGGGTTCTTTCCCGCATGAGTTGCCGGGTTATCGGCATGTGTCCGACACGATCACGCGGACCTTGTTTGAAAGTCATTGGGGCGTGGCGATTCAACCCGAGCCAGGCTTGCGCATCCCGAACATGTTTGAAGCCGCGTTGGACGGCAGCTTCCGTGGGCTGTATTGCCAGGGCGAAGACATTGCCCAATCTGACCCCAACACCCAGCACGTTACGGCGGCACTTCTCGCCATGGAGTGTGTGGTTGTACAGGATTTATTTCTCAACGAGACGGCCAAGTTTGCGCACGTTTTTCTGCCGGGTTCATCCTTTCTTGAAAAAGATGGCACCTTTACCAATGCCGAGCGACGCATTTCGCGCGTGCGCCAGGTGATGCCACCGCTTTCCGGCAAAGGGGATTGGGAAGCCACGATGGCCTTGGCCAATGCAATGGGCTACCGCATGCACTACACGCATCCCTCGCAAATCATGGATGAGATTGCACGCTTGACACCCACGTTTGCCGGTGTGAGCTACGACAAGCTCGATCGCTTGGGCAGCTTGCAATGGCCGTGCAACGTAGACGCGCCTAGTGGCACGCCGACCATGCATATAGATACCTTCGTGCGCGGTAAAGGCCGGTTTTTGATTACACAATATGTGCCGACGGACGAAAAAATAACGCGTCGCTTCCCGTTGCTGCTCACCACGGGCCGCGTGCTGTCGCAATACAACGTCGGCGCACAAACCCGCCGTACTGCCAACACCGAGTTTTATGCGGAAGATGTGCTGGAGATTCATCCGCACGATGCAGAAGAGCGCGGCATTCAAGAGAATGATTGGGTGGGCATTGAATCGCGCGCCGGGCAAACCGTGCTGCGCGCGACACTCACCGAACGGGTGCAGCCTGGCGTGGTGTATACCACCTTCCATTTCCCGGAATCCGGTGCGAATGTGATCACGACTGATAATTCCGACTGGGCAACGAATTGCCCGGAATACAAGGTGACGGCAGTGCAGTTGGTGCGAGTGGCGCAAACTTCGCAAGCGTCAGAATGGCAAAAAGAGTTTGCCCGCTTCACTGCCGAGCAGGAACATTTGCTGACGCAAGCACACGAGGCAACCCTTTTGTCGTGAAGGCTTATGTTGAGTTGCCGGTCGTTCGGCTGCACGGCTCAGAGGGGAAAGCACAGGAAGCAAAGGTCGACAGTATTGCCGAAGAAATACCTGTGGCCTTTGAATACAACGGGATTGCACATACCGTGATGCTCGCAACCCCCGCTGATCTGGAAGATTTCGCGCTGGGCTTTAGCTTGAGCGAAGGGATTGTTGAACAGCGCAAAGATGTTTTTGATATTGACGTTGTTTCTTCTGAATTAGGCATCACCCTGCGCTTGTCTGTGGCGGGCGATACTTTCGCACGATTGAAAGAGCGTCGCCGTAGCCTGGCGGGGCGTACTGGATGCGGGTTGTGCGGGGCAGAAAGCCTGGCGCAAGTCATGCGCGATTTGCCCCCTGTATCGTCGCCTGCCGCCATGCGACCTGGCGCGCTTTATCAGGGCATGGCCCAGCTGCCGGCACATCAAAAACTGCAACAGGTGACCGGGGCAACCCATGCCGCTTGCTGGGTGAATGGCGTGGGTGAAATAAGCCATGTGCGTGAAGACATCGGTCGTCACAATGCGCTGGACAAAACCATCGGTGCGCTGGCGAAAACAGGGTTCGAGGCGCAGTCTGGCGCCATCATCATTACCAGTCGAGCCAGTTTTGAGATGGTGCAAAAATCCGCTGCGATGGGAATCGGCATCGTGGCGGCTGTTTCTGCGCCGACTGCCGCCGCACTACGTTTGGCTGAACGACTGAATGTCACATTAGTCGGCTTTTTGCGCGATGCGCAGTGCGTGATTTATACCGGAAACCATCTGCTGTTGGAGAACACAGAATGAATGCTGCAAACCTGATCAAAATGGCCAACCAGATCGGCGCTTTTTTTGAGGCCATGCCGGACCATGAACAAGCGGTCAGCGATGTTGCCCTTCATTTGAAAAACACATGGGAGCCCCACATGCGGCAAACCTTGTTACAAGACATCGCAACACATGGTGACAGTGAACTCAAACCCATCGTGCGCGAGGCTGTTGCGCTACTCCGCGCTGGTTGAGTCAGGCAGGCGAACACCTTCGGCGCGTATTCGCCACACATTTGCCATATCACCAGTGCGCTCCGCAGGAAGTGCCCTTGGGGTGCCGAGTTTTCAGCCGCCGGTCAGAGCCGTTCGAAAATTGCCGCGATGCCTTGGCCGCCGCCGATGCACATGGTGACCAGCGCATAGCGGCCGTTGATGCGTTGCAGCTCATACAACGCCTTGGTGGCGATCACCGCGCCCGAAGCGCCGACCGGATGGCCCAGCGCAATGGCGCCACCGTTCGGGTTGGTCTTCGTACTGTCCAGCCCCAGCCCCCTGGTCACTGCCAGCGCTTGAGCGGCAAAGGCTTCGTTGGATTCGATGACATCCATCTGTGACAAGCTCAAGCCTGACTTTTTGAACACCAGTTTCGAGGCTGGAATCGGCCCTTCACCCATGACGTCATTGGGCACGCCAGCGACGGCATAGGCGACCAGCCGCGCGATGGGCTTTTGCCCCGCCTTGGCTGCTGCATCGGCTGCGGCCAGTACGAAGAAAGATGCGCCATCGTTAATGCCGGATGCATTGCCAGCCGTTACCGAGCCGTCTTTCTTGAAGGCCGGTTTCATTTTGCCGAGGGACTCCAGCGTCGTGCCCGCCTTGACATGCTCGTCGGTATCGAACACCACCTCGCCTTTGCGCGTTTGCTGCACGATAGGCACGATCTGGGATTTGAAGCGGCCTTCGGCGATTGCAGCGGCAGCACGGCGCTGCGATTCGACGGCAAACGCATCTTGTTCCGCGCGCGAGATATTCCACTTGGTCGCCACATTTTCGGCGGTGATGCCCATGTGGCCGACGCCGAACGGGTCGGTCAGGGCAGCGACCATCATGTCGACAACCATGGTGTCGCCCATACGGGCGCCGGTGCGCATGGCGGGCGCGAGGTAACCGCCGCGCGACATGACTTCCACGCCGCCACCCACGCCGTAGTCGCAATCACCCAGCATGATGGCCTGCGCGGTGGATACGATGCCCTGCAGACCCGAGCTGCACAACCGATTCACCGCCATCGCAACGGACTCCATCGGCAGCCCGGCCTGAATCGAGGCGATGCGTGCCACATAGGCCGAGCGTGCCTCGGTCGGAATGCAATTGCCTACCGTGACGTAATTGATCTGTTGCGGATCAACGCGGGAACGCGCGATGGCTTCTTTCATTACCATGCCCCCCAGTTCGGAGGGTTCGATACTGCTCAATGCCCCGCCAAATGACCCGATAGCAGAACGCACCGCACTCAATACAACCACATCTCTCTTGTCAGCCATGATATTTACTCCCGCATGAAAAAAATCAACTGCCAACCCAGGCAGAAATCTGCATCAGGGTCAGTATCACCAAACTCAACACCAGGCTGCGCCAAACCAGGCCAATGGTGCTCTGCATGAAGTCCGCATCGGCTTCATCGCCAAGCCCTAGCTCAGGGCGACCATCGTCTGCTTCAAGTTCATGCGGCAAATCATGTATCGGCATGCCCAGCCTGACGCCCAAGGCACCGGCGCCACTTGCCAGCAGAATGCCATTGGCTTTATCTGGCCAATGATCCGCTTGGGTACGCCAGCAGTTGACGGCATCTTCAAAGTCGCCTACCACGGCAAATATCGCCGCTGTGATGCGTACGGGTAGCCAGTTGATCAAGGCGAATACACGATGCGCAAACCAGCCAAAGGCCTTTAATGCGGCAGACTCATCCGCAGGATAATGTGCTGCGCTCTGCCAGTATTCATCCAGTAGTTGCGCCAGCCGGTAGAGCAGTGCGCCAGCGGGCCCAAGCAACACAAACCAGAATAATGGCGCAAAGACATGCGTGTTGGACAAAGGCAAAGCGCGCTCAATGGCAAGGCGGGCAATCTCGCTACTAGAGAGCCGGTCGCCGCTCTGTCCGCGCCATTCGGCCAGAATATGCCGTGCTTGATCAAGCTCGCCGGCTTGCAAGGCAAGATGGATGTCAGTAAAAAAATGGCTGAACTGGCGAAAACCCATGGTCAGGTACAGGACGCCGATACTTAGCAATACCGCCAATAGGGGTTGTGCGTTTTGCAACAGACGATGCACAATGAACAATGCCATCGTAGGTACAGCGGCCCCCAGCACCCAGGCAATGCCTCCGTGCAGACGAATGCCATCATTCAAGCGCTGCTCAAGAAAGGCGGCCAGTTTGGCGACGGGGACTCGCACCAGTCGTTCGACAGACAAGGGCTGAAACTGTTCCAGAATCAGCGCGGCAAGAATGGATAGAAGTGTCATGCGATTAGGATCGATTCAGGTTTCGGCAAACAAGAAATGATGCAGGCTAACCAGCATGCCTGCGGTAGCGCCCCAAATATAGCGGTCCTGCCATGGCATGGCCCAGTATTCACGTGTCACTCCCTGGAATTCGCGCTGATGGCGCTGGTGGTTTTTCCGATCGAGCAAAAATTCAAGCGGGGGTTCAAAGACATCGGCTACTTCAAAGTCATCCAGCTTAAGGTTGAGCGGCGGGGTTACCAGCGCAACGATAGGCGTGATGAGAAACCCGGTGACGGTGTGGTATTCAGGCAGCCGGCCCAACATCTCGATTTGCGTGGCAGCTAGCCCAACTTCCTCTGCTGCTTCGCGCAAGGCAGTTGCTTCGGGCGATGCATCGGATGCCTCGCAGCGCCCCCCGGGAAAGCTGATCTGCCCCGCGTGATCACGTAAATGCGCCGTGCGCTGGGTCAGCAGCAGGGTGGCGCCGCTCGCACGCAAAATGATAGGCACCAACACAGCTGCATGCACTAGCGGGGAGCGTGCAGGCTCGGCAGGAGCGGCTTCGCGGATAGGGGGCGCAACAATGCCTGCGCGAAAACGGCGCCGCAAAAGAGAGGGCAGGGTTCCGCTAGAATCTGTAGCGGATAAAACAAGAGACTCCGACATGAAACCGATCGCTATATTCCGTCATAGCCCCAATGAGGGCGCTGGGTATTTTGCCACATTCCTTGAGCGACACTCGTTGCCATGGATATTGTTTACGGTGGATGCCGGCGTATTGCCACCGCCGACTTCTGATGACTTTTCCGGTCTGTGCTTCATGGGCGGGCCGATGAGCGTGAATGATGATCTGCCGTGGATTGCGCCGACGCTAAGCCTGATTCGCGATGCGGATAACAAGGGCGTTCCGGTTATTGGTCACTGTCTGGGTGGGCAATTGATGAGTAAAGCATTCGGCGGCATGGTCACAAAAAATCCCGTCAAGGAAATTGGTTGGGGGCAGGTTGAGTTTATCAGTGCGTTAGCTGCCGAATGGGTGGGTGATATTTCTGCCGATTTTCCTAAATTCGATGCGTTTCACTGGCATGGCGAAACATTTAGTTTGCCGCCCCATGCAACGCGCATTCTGCAAAGTGAGTGCTGCGAAAACCAGGCGTTCGTGCGCGGGCCGCATTTAGGCATGCAGTGCCATGTCGAAATGACTGAAAGCATGATCCGGCTTTGGGGCAAGCATTGGGCTGATGAGGGCGTTGCCGCATCAGCTTCGGTGCAAACGCCCGAGCAAATGTATACAGCGCTGGATGCCCGTATTGAACGCATGCGGCAGGTTGCCGATCGACTCTATGGCCACTGGATTCGTGGCCTGAAACTCGCTTGAATTAAATGCTAAAGCGCGCTTAGTCCCTGAAGTTGCCATGCTGCAACGGAAAGTCGGTAATCGATTTTTTAACCAGGGCGATGGTTTCTTGCAGCAAATCGCGCTTGGCGCCGGTCACGCGCACGGCATTGCCCTGGATGCTGGCCTGCACCTTCAGTTTGCTGTCTTTGATGAGCTTGACGATTTTCTTTGCCAGCTCGGTTTCTATCCCGATCTTGATCTTCAATTCCTGCTTGACCTTGTTGCCGGAAACTGTTTCGAGCTTGCCTATCTCCAGCCGCTTGGTGCTTTCGCGTTCCTTTTTTTCCATCTCGGGGAAAAGGATGTCCTTGATTTGGCTAATCTGGAACTCGGAATCCCCAAACAAGGTGAGCGTTTTGTCTTTCTCATTCAACTCAACCTTCGCCGTAGTGCCTTTGAAGTCGTAGCGGTTGCCAATATGGCGGCCAGCGACATCGACTGCATTTTTTAGTGCAACCACATCAGCTTCGGATGAAATATCAAATGAGGGCATGGCGCGGACTCCTAAACAGTGGCTCCTGAATCAAGCAAAGTGGCACACGTAATGATAGGGCTCACCAGCCACTTCAATATCGAATTGTGAGTTGCCAGGCACGCTGAATTGCTCACCTGCGCGGCAGATTTTCCAGTCTTCCCCTTGAAGGCGATAGCGGCAACTGCCGGCAACCGTTTCCATGATTTCAGGTGCGCCCGTATTGAAAGTCAGGTTCGCGGGCAAAATGACACCTACACTTTTTTTTGTGCCATCCGCTAACTGAACAGTGTGGCTCACACATTTGCCATCGAAATAGACGTTGGCTTTTTTGGACACGGTAACGTGATCAAACTGCGACATATTAAATCCCCCACAATTTCTGAATGATGATTTTAGCAACGAACCCGATCATGCCAAAAGCCAGGACAAAGAACAGGATAAAGGTTCCCATCTTGCCGGCTTTTGATTTCCAGGCCAGCTCACCGATAATGAAGAGCATGAAAAGCATGAATGCGGCAATGCCGAATGTCATGCCGAATTGCGTCATCTGCTCTTCGGAGATATCAAACATTGCCGGCTAATGATCTGTAGAAGCCCTAGCTCTTCCTACTGGCGCGATTGGCGCCAATACGCAGCCGCAAGGCATTTAACCGAATAAAGCCGTGCGCATCCTTCTGGTTGTAAGCGCCGGCATCATCCTCGAACGTGGCGATGGTCGAATCAAACAAGGAATCATGTTTCGAGTCGCGCCCAACCACAATGACATTGCCCTTGTAGAGCTTGAGGCGCACCCAGCCATTCACGGTCTGCTGCGTATGATCGATCAGGGTTTGCAGTGCAAGACGCTCGGGGCTCCACCAGTAGCCGTTATAGATCAGGCTGGCATAGCGCGGCATGAGATCGTCCTTGAGGTGCGCTACTTCGCGGTCCAGGGTGATGGATTCAATGGCGCGGTGGGCACGCAACAAAATGGTGCCGCCGGGGGTTTCATAACAGCCGCGCGATTTCATGCCGACGTAGCGGTTTTCGACCAGGTCAAGGCGGCCAATGCCATGTTTACCGCCGATCTGATTCAGGCTGGCTAACAGCTCGTGAGCTTTCATTTTTTTGCCATTGATAGCCACCAGATCGCCTTGTTTAAATTCAAGGTCGATATATTCGGCTTTGTTCGGCGCCTTCTCGGGGGAAACTGTCCAGCGCCACATGGATTCTTCAGCTTCAGCCGCAGGGTTTTCCAGATGCCGGCCTTCGTAGGAGATGTGCAATAAATTGGCGTCCATCGAGTACGGCGAACCGCCTTTTTTATGCTTCATCTCAACGGGAATGCCATGTTTCTCGGCATAGGTCATGAGCTTTTCGCGTGACAGCAAATCCCACTCGCGCCACGGGGCAATGACTTTGATGCTGGGCATGAGCGCGTAGGCACCCAGCTCGAAACGCACCTGATCATTGCCTTTGCCGGTTGCGCCATGAGAAATCGCGTCCGCACCGGTTTTTTTTGCGATATCGATGAGGCGCTTGGCAATCAGCGGCCGCGCAATCGATGTACCCAACAAATACTCGCCTTCATACACGGTGTTGCAGCGGAACATGGGAAAGACAAAATCGCGCACGAACTCTTCACGCAGATCGTCAATGAAAATATTTTTCTTCTTGATGCCGAGTTGCAATGCCTTGGCACGTGCGGGTTCCAGCTCTTCGCCTTGCCCCAGATCAGCGGTGAAGGTGATCACTTCGCACTGGTAGGTATCTTGTAGCCACTTGAGGATAACCGAGGTATCCAGGCCGCCAGAATAGGCGAGTACTGCTTTTTTAATTTCACTCATTTACTTTCCCTTAATCGTTGATTTTTCCGAGGAGCAAAAACTCCAGCAAGGCTTTTTGTGTGTGCAGACGATTTTCTGCTTCATCCCAAACGACGCTTTGTGGTCCGTCGATCACCTCGGCGGCGACTTCTTCTCCACGATGGGCGGGCAAACAATGCATAAAGACTGCATCAGGCGCTGCTATATGCATCATCTCGGCATCCACTTGCCAGTCGGCGAAATCACGCTTGCGTTCTTCATTTTCGGCTTCGAACCCCATGGACGTCCACACATCGGTCGTGACCAGATCGGCTCCCCGTGCAGCATCCATTGGGTCAGCAAACTGTGTAAAGTGGTTGGTGCCACTCAGGCCAATAAGGCCAACACGTTCCGGCTCCACTTCATAGCCGGGCGGTGTGGATACATGCACCTTGAAGTCAAACACTTCGGCAGCTTGCAACCAGGTATTGCAGACATTATTCGAGTCGCCAATCCAGGCGATCGTTTTGCCTTGAATCGAGCCGCGATGCTCGATGAAGGTGAAAATATCGGCGAGAATCTGACAGGGGTGATATTCATTCGTCAGTCCGTTGATCACGGGTACGCGCGAATTTTTGGCAAAGCGTTCGATGATGGCCTGCTCAAAAGTACGGATCATGACGATATCGCCCATACGCGAAATCACTTGCGCTGCATCTTCTACTGGCTCACCGCGCCCAAGCTGGGAATCGCGGGTATTCAAATAAATCGCGGCACCGCCTAACTGATGCATCCCGGCTTCAAATGACAGCCGCGTGCGCGTGCTGGCTTTTTCAAAAATCATCACCAGCGTGCGATCTTGCAGGGGCCAGTAACGCTCATACGCCTTGAAGCGTGCTTTGATCCGCTGACTGCGCAGAAAGATATGATCAAGCTCGTCACGTGAGAGGTCACGCAATTCCAAAAAGTGACGGGGTGAAGCCATGGGCGTCGCCGGTGACATCATCACTCCTTGAGGAAATCCAGAATGAGCGGCACGAGCAGAGCGACCAACTCGGCGCCTTCTGCATCACTCATCACCAAGGCAGGTAACAGCCGCACCACTTTTTCTACCGTGACATTAATCAGCAGGCCCTTGGCCAGGGCGCGTTTGACCAAATCACCACACGGACGATCCAGCTCAATGCCGATCAGCAAGCCATCACCACGTACTTCGACAACACCCTTGATCAGCCCGTCAGCACTCGCCAGCCCATGCCGCAGGCCATCTCGAATAAGTTCGCCAAGCTCGGATGCGCGGGTCATCAGGTCATCCGTTTCGATAACCTTCAAGGTGGTTAGCGCGGCAGTGCATGCTAACGGATTGCCACCGAATGTTGAGCCATGATTGCCCGGCTTGAATACTCCGGCGGCACGGCCAGCGGCAAGACAGGCACCAATCGGCACGCCGGAACCCAATCCCTTGGCCAGCGTCATGACATCGGGCAAAATGCCTGCGTGCTGATGCGCAAACCAGACGCCTGTGCGGCCCAGGCCGCATTGCACTTCGTCGACCATTAACAGCCAGTTTTTATCCGTGCATAGTGTGCGCAGGGAGCGCATGAAATCATGGTGCGCAATATTGATACCCCCTTCGCCCTGAATCGGTTCAAAGAGTATGGCCACCACATTGGGACTGTGTAGCGCAACCTGCTCAATCGCCGCCAGATCATCAAATGGCACACGAACAAAGCCGGAAACCAGCGGCTCAAAGCCGGCCTGTGCCTTGCGGTTGCCGGTGGCTGAGAGTGTTGCCAGGGTGCGGCCATGAAAGGCTTGTTCCATGACGATGATGGCGGGTTGGTCAATGCCTTGTTGATGGCCGTACAGGCGCGCGAGCTTGATGGCGGCTTCGTTGGCTTCGCACCCTGAGTTGCAGAAAAACACCTCATCCATTTTGGCAATGCTGGCCAGGCGATCGGAAGCTTCCTCGGCCTCGCGGATGCGATACAGATTCGAGGTGTGCATCAGGCGGCCGATTTGTTTGCTCAATGCGGCAACCAAACGCGGATGATTGTGGCCCAGCGTATTGACGGCGATACCTGACATCCCGTCAAGATAGGATTTGCCTTGCTCATCAAATAAACGACAACCCTCGCCGTGAGTAAAGGCGACGGGCAGGCGTTCGTAGGTATTCATTAAATGCGGCATCAAAGTGCTCCGCGAAAACGGTACATAAAAAACATACGGCGGCCAGAAATAAACAGGGCCGCCGTGCTGACAAGACAACGTTGACTATACTCAGGATAAGTCCGGATTTCAACCTTGGGTTTGCGCTCGGGGCTCAGTTTTGCTCAGGCAATGCCATGTTGTTCCAGGGCTCGTCAACTCCGCAGTGCGATTTTTTCTCGCCGTATCACCAGCGCCGACTTTTCGGCAGGGTATTGCGTGTTGCTCATGATGCACGGCGCTTTTGGGTCTTTGTTGTCAGTTGAGTACGATTTGCGCCAGCGAGAAGTTTCTTCAGGTAGTGGCCCGTTGGACTGTCGTGTACGTTGGCTACCTGTTCTGGCGTGCCGCAAGCAATGATGCGTCCCCCGCCGTCACCGCCTTCCGGGCCGAGATCGACGACCCAATCGGCGGTTTTAATAACATCCAGATTGTGTTCAATGACGACAATGGTATTACCATGGTCACGCAGACGATGCAGCACGGAAAGCAACATTTCAATATCGTGAAAGTGCAGGCCGGTAGTGGGTTCGTCGAGAACATACAGGGTGCGGCCCGTGTCGCGCTTGGAGAGTTCGAGCGCTAGCTTGACGCGTTGTGCTTCGCCGCCGGACAGCGTGACAGCGCTTTGTCCCAGTTGAATGTAGGAAAGCCCGACATCCATCAGCGTTTGTAATTTGCGCGCAACGAGCGGTATGGCGTCGAAAAATTCACGTGCTTGCTCTACCGTCATTTGCAGTACTTCGTGGATGGTTTTGCCCTTAAAGCGAACTTCCAGTGTTTCGCGATTGTAGCGTTTGCTGTGGCAAACATCGCAGGCGACAAAGATGTCAGGCAGAAAGTGCATTTCCACCTTGATCATGCCATCGCCCTGACAGGCTTCGCAGCGCCCGCCCTTGACGTTGAATGAAAAACGTCCCGGCCCGTAGCCACGTTCCCGCGCCGCAGGCACACCGGCGAAAAGTTCGCGAATAGGGGTTAATAAACCCGTGTAAGTAGCGGGGTTGGAGCGCGGCGTGCGACCAATAGGTGATTGATCGACATTGATCACCTTGTCGAAAAATTCGAGGCCGGTAATTTCGCCATATGCGGCGGGTTCCGTGGTCGCTGCGTAAAGGTGGCGTGCCGCCGCCGCATAGAGGGTGTCATTGATCAGGGTTGATTTACCCGAACCCGAGACGCCGCTGACGCAGGTGAATAAACCAACAGGAATTTCCAGGTTCACCTGTTTGAGATTGTTGCCGCCGGCGTCAAGGATTTTTAGCCAGCGGTCGGTGACGGGTGGTGTGCGTAAATCAGGGATCGCGATACGGCGGCGGCCTGACAGAAATGCGCCGGTGAGTGAAGCGCTGTTCGCTGCCACTTGCTGCGGCGTGCCTTCGGCGACAATTTCGCCACCGTGTTCTCCTGCGCCCGGGCCGATGTCGACAACATAGTCGGCGGCCTCAATGGCTTCCTGATCATGTTCGACCACGATCACCGTGTTGCCCAGATCACGCAGGTGGATGAGCGTTTCCAGCAGGCGCACGTTATCGCGCTGATGCAGGCCGATCGAAGGTTCATCGAGCACATACATGACGCCCGTGAGGCCTGAGCCGATTTGCGAAGCCAATCGGATACGTTGTGCCTCGCCGCCGGAAAGCGTTTCCGCCGAACGATCTAGCGAAAGATAGTTGAGGCCGACATTGATGAGAAAGGATAGTCGTGAGGTGAGTTCCTTGAGAATTTTTTCCGCTATCTGCGCTTTATGGCCGATCAACGTCAGCTCTTCAAAAAAATCACGGCATTGCATCAATGAGAGATGGCTGATCGCTGAAATGGTTTGCCCGCCGACGAACACATGACGAGCTTCACGGCGCAAGCGCTGGCCTTGACATTCAGGGCAGGGTTTGTGATTCAGATATTTAACCAGGTCATCCCGGACACTGAGCGAATCACTTTCGCGGTAGCGCCGCTCCATACTGTTGATGATGCCTTCAAAAGCGTGGCTACGTTCAAAGCGGGTGCCTTTTTCACTCAGATATTTGAATTTGATCTGCTCAGTGCCCGAGCCGTAAAGAATAATTTTCCTGAGGTTCTCCGGTAAACCTTCAAAAGGTACCGAGGTATCTATGCTGTAGTGCGCAGCGAGGGATTCCAGCATCTGAAAATAAAACTGGTTGCGTTTGTCCCAACCCTTGATGGCCCCTTCAGCGAGCGACAGGTGGGGGTAGGCCACCACGCGTATGGGATCAAAAAATTGGATCTGTCCCAAGCCGTCACATGAGGGGCAGGCCCCCATCGGATTGTTGAAAGAGAATAAACGAGGCTCTAGTTCCTGCAATGAGTAGCTGCAAACCGGGCAAGCGAATTTGCTGGAAAATAAATGCTCTTTGCCGCTATCCATTTCCACGGCAAGCGCGCGACCATCAGCGTGACGCAATGCGGTCTCGAAACTTTCCGCCAGGCGCTGGTGTTGATCCTCCTTCACCTTGAGTCGGTCGATGACAACATCAACGGTATGTTTTTTGGTTTTGGCCAGCTTAGGCAGGCTGTCAATGTCATACACCGTGGCATCCACACGCAGGCGCACAAAACCCTGCGCGCGCAACTCGGCAAACAGTTCGAGTTGCTCGCCTTTGCGATCAGCGACAACCGGCGCAAGTATCATCAGGCGCGTATCGGTCGGCAGGGCCAGCGCATGGTCCACCATTTGCGACACACTCATTGCCTCCAGCGGCAAGCCATGATCCGGGCAGTGTGGCGTGCCGGCACGGGCGTACAGCAGGCGCAGATAATCGTGAATTTCCGTCACCGTGCCCACCGTAGAGCGCGGGTTGTGGCTAGTGGCTTTTTGTTCGATGGAAATGGCTGGAGACAACCCTTCAATCAAATCAACATCCGGTTTTTCCATCATCTGTAAAAATTGCCGCGCATAGGCCGAGAGCGATTCGACATAGCGACGCTGACCTTCGGCGTAGAGCGTGTCAAACGCGAGTGAGCTTTTACCGGAGCCTGACAAGCCCGTGATTACCGTGAGCCGGTTGCGGGGTAAATCCAGGTTGATATTCTTGAGATTGTGCGTGCGCGCACCGCGAATTTTGATGGTATCCATAAAGTAGTAGGCCAAAGCGTAACGAAAGTGGCCGCAAGGCGACCAGTTAATGTACTAATATACGCGACATAATTCATTCACCTGACCCATCCATGTCTGACCAACTAACCGACGCCATGAGCCGCGAGGAAAAGCGCGCCGGCGTATCGTTAGCCTCTATTTTTGCTTTGCGCATGCTGGGCATGTTTTTGATTCTGCCAGTGTTCGCCATTCATGCCCACACGCTGCCAGGGGGAGACAACCTCACGCTGGTGGGCCTTGCCTTGGGTGCCTATGGCCTGACCCAGGCGTTTTTTCAGATTCCGTTCGGTATGGCATCAGATGTCTTTGGGCGCAAACGGGTGATTGTTTTTGGTTTGTTGATTTTTGCGATCGGCTCCGTGGTTGCTGCGCTGGCAACGGATATTTACTGGACTATTTTGGGCCGGGTTGTGCAAGGTGCGGGTGCTATTTCCGCTGCTGTAACCGCCTTGGCAGCTGATTTAACGCGCGAGCAACATCGCACCAAAGTGATGGCGATGATAGGTTCATCCA
Source organism: Rugosibacter sp. (assembly GCA_004322535.1). GTDB lineage: Bacteria > Pseudomonadota > Gammaproteobacteria > Burkholderiales > Rhodocyclaceae > Rugosibacter. The sequence continues at coordinate 15,656 of SCUZ01000109.1, read as the reverse complement.
TTGGCCTTGTATTTGCTTTTTCACTGGTGATTGCACCCGTGCTTTACGCCGCCATAGGCATGAGCGGCATTTTCTGGATGACCGGTGTGTTAGCGCTGACAGCAATTGCAGTAGTGACTTATCTAGTGCCTGAGCCACCACCACCGCATCCCGGCCCACGCGTTCCATTGCGCGAAGTGTTGGTGAATACCCAGTTGCTGCGGCTTAATCTGGGCATTTTCATCCTCCATATGTCACAGATGATGATGTTTGTCGTGGTGCCTGGTTTATTGATCAGCACGGGGGATTTACCGCTGGCCTCGCACTGGAAGGTTTATTTGCCGGCAGTACTGATCTCATTTGTGCTTATGGTGCCGGCGATTATTTACGCTGAAAAGTGCCAAAAACTTCGTACCGTCTTTGTTTCCGCTATCATTTTGTTACTGCTGACACTGCTGGTACTTGGTTTGCAAGGCAATCATTTTTACGTTGTGACGGGTGGCTTGCTCAGTTTTTTTGTCGCCTTCAACACGCTGGAAGCCATGCTGCCTTCATTGATTTCTCGTGTTGCGCCACCACGGGCAAAAGGCACAGCACTAGGCGTTTACAACACAACGCAAGCCTTGGGCCTGTTTTTGGGTGGCGCGTTGGGTGGCTGGATGGCTAAGCACTTTGGCCCGCAAGGCGTGTTTGTTTTTGCAAGCGGAATGAGCACACTTTGGCTGGCTGCCGCTACTACCATGCAGCCTATTCTGCCTCGCTTGCCAACGACTACAAAAAACCCACTGGCCGAACAAGGCTAACTTAAAACATCATCAAGGAGATTCGTCATGGCTTCAGTAAATAAAGTAATTCTGGTTGGTAACCTGGGTAAAGACCCTGAGTCGCGCTATATGCCCAATGGCGACGCCGTGGTGAATATCACGCTGGCCACCACCGATACGTGGAAAGATAAAGGGACGGGCGAAAAGAAAGAGGCCACCGAATGGCACCGTGTGGTGTTCTTCCGCAAGCTGGCTGAAATTGCAGGTCAATACCTGAAAAAAGGCTCGCAGGTGTACATCGAAGGATCGCTCAAAACGCGCAAGTGGGAGAAAGACGGACACACCAACTACACTACCGAGATTGTTGCTGACTCAATGCAGATGCTCGGCAGCCGACAAGGCATGAGCCCAGGTATGTCCAGTGACGGATTCAAAGGTTCAAATGATGCTCCGCCGCGTGACAGTGGTTATGGTGCCGCGCCTGCCGCTGCAGGTAAATCGGCACCTGCTGTACCGGCAAGCGGCAGCAACTTCAATGACTTCGAGGATGACATTCCGTTCTAGCCAGTATCTGGTCATTAGATGAGATCAGGTTCGGCAGTTTTTTATGCTGACATCCCACAGCCGACACTAGCCAACCCGAACCGATCATCAACGACCCATGCATTTATCCATGCCTGAAAAACTGAAACTGCTGTCTTGGCGAGATGTTGTTTTTATCGCCATACCCTCACTGCTGCTGATTCTGGTCGCTTTTTGGGTGGCCGCACGCTATATCAAGCCGGCCCCGCCAGCGCGCATGGTCATCAGTACGGGCAGCGAAGGCGGCGCCTATCAACGCTTTGGCGCGTTGTATGCGGACGTGTTGGCAAAGAATGGCGTTGAGCTGATCGCCAAGCCTTCCGCCGGTTCGCCAGAAAACCTGCAACGCCTGCGTGACCCGAATTCAGATGTGGATGCTGCCTTCATTCAAGGCGGGACGACGTTCTCCAAAAGTGATGACGATGCCCTGGTTTCGCTGGGCGAGCTGTATTACGAACCCTTGTGGATTTTCTATCGCGACGGTGTGATCAAGGAGGGTGCGCGCGTGCTGGATCTCAGAGGCAAGCGCCTGGCGATTGGACAGGTGGGCAGTGGCACTCAGCGGTTAGCGATGGAGATGTTGTCTGTCAACGGTATCGACGCGCAGAACACACGATTGATTTCAGCGGGGGGATTCGAGGTCGCATCGCAATTACAAGCTGGCGAGATCGACGCCGTGCTTGTTGTCGGGCCCACGCAGTCGGCACTGGTTTGGGCGTTGCTTTACAGTCCTGACGTGCATCTGCTGGATGTCACCCAAGCCGAAGCCTATACGCGTCAATTCGCTTACCTCAAGCATCTGGTTTTGCCGCGTGGCGCCATTGATCTGGTGCAGGATATTCCGCCACGCGATATTCAGATGGTCTCTACAACCGCCACCCTGTTAGCGCGTGAAGATACGCATCCAGCGCTGATCTGGCTCCTGCTCCAGGCTGCCAGCGCAGTGCATGGCGAGCCCGGAGTGTTTCAAAAACCAGCCGAGTTCCCGCATACGGAGAGGAATGGCGAATTTCCCATGGCACAAGAAGCCGTGCGCTATTACACTAATGGCAAACCTTTCCTGCAGCGCTATTTACCCTTCTGGGCAGCGATTTTAGCCGACCGGTTGCTGGTGTTGCTGGTACCCATTCTGGCCGTGTTGTACCCACTCTTCAGATTCGCGCCAAGCATCTACGGCTGGCGCGTCCGCTCGCGTATTTACCGACGGTATGGCGAGCTCAAGTTTCTTGAAAGCGAAGTTGAAGAAGACCCGCAGCGCCACACGCGCGACGAGTGGCTGCGCAAGCTCGATGAGATCGAGGCCGATGTCAGTCGCATCCGCACGCCCCTGGCTTTTGCCGACATGTTCTACACCTTGCGCCAGCATACGGGGCTGGTGCGTGAGACGATCATGAAGCGCACGGCGAGCTGATTTGCGGCATTGCTTGTTGTGTTTGCCGTACCATCCCAAACGGATTCAAGCCAGCGCCACTTTTACCTGATTAACGCCCCGCTGATTAATCCTGATTGCCACCTGCTTTATGGGCGTGGCAATCAGGATTAATCAGCCAACGCCAACCTTCAGTGCTGGGGTGTCTAGACTTTTGATGCCTTCCGTAATTCCTTGTCTGTTGCTATGGGAATACCGGTCAATTTCCCAGACAAGAGCGCCTCTTTAACTTTAGCGGTGATGGATTTATGACTGCCAAACGACGTGTATTGCAGCAAGCTATTCAGGTTTTAGATAGGTTTCTTCACCAAGTATCCAGAGCACTGCGCCAGACAAAAACATCGATAGGGCCACGAACCAGAATGCAGTATCGACTGTGCCGCTAAAGTGTGCCGTGATACCCAATCCCAGCGCACCGATGCCGTAACCCAGGTCACGCCAGAAACGATAGATGCCGATGGCTGACCCACGCCAGTTGGGATGTGAAATGTCTGCCACGGCAGCAGAGAGGTTGGGGTAGAGCAAGGCCATGCCAAAACCCGAAACAGCCGTGCAGAATGACCACCAAGCCAAGCCTTCGCGCCACAGCATCATGGCCACGCCTGCCCCGCAGATCCACATGCCCCACACATTGGGTTTCTGGCGGCCGATATGGTCTGATAGTTTTCCGGTGAAAAGTTGTGAGCCGCCCCAGACAAAACCATAGACGCCAGCAACCCAGCCAATGTCTGGCAGACTCAGGCCATGCTGATAAAGGAATACCGGATAAAACACCCAGACCAGCGCATCGACAAACTTCTCAACCAAGCCTGCCTGGCATATTGCCGCGAGGCGCTTATCGCGCCAGGACATCAGTGAGAAGACTTGCCAGGTCGTCGGCTGGGTACCGATGTTGGCTGGGTAGCGCGGCAAGACATTTTCAGAGCGTGCTGTGGTGTGCTTGAAGGCTTCCAGCTTAGTCCAGGGCAAGGTATCTTTGACCCATAACAGGGTGAGCAGGATGGCCAGTAATATTGTGCTCATACCGAAAATCAGCAGCCCGGCGCGTGCGCCTAACGCGGTTGCCAGATAGGCGGTGATGATGCCCGCCGAAGCCAATCCGACATAGCCTGCGAATTCGTTAAGGCCGATGGTTAATCCGCGCTGGTCGGATCGCGTCAGGTCCAGCTTGGCGGTTTGCGTCATTGACCAGGTCAGCCCCTGATTGATGCCGAGCAGCACGGTCGCCGCGACGATCCAGCCCCACGACGGCGCAAAATAAACCAGCAGGGGAATCGGTAGCGCCGTCATCCAGCCCAGCAGCAAAACATGTCTGCGACCGATGCGCTCCGATAAACGCCCAGCAACAAAATTGAGCGTCCCTTTGACAAAGCCGAAGGCCACGACAAACGAAGTGAGCAGCATGAAAGAGTTCTTTGGTACGCCAAAATCAGATTCGGATAACGCCGGCACCACCGTGCGCATCATGCCGATAGTAAACCCCACCAGCATGACTTGCAGCAGCTGATGCAGAAACTGGGTGAGGTTGGCGCGAATGCCGTGTTGCAAGTTCATTGCCCTAGCGTACCCCAGGAGGGTTTTCTACGCGCCGCCTCACCAGCGCCGACTTTTGTGCGGCTTCACAATCGACGTATTTTTTCCAGCAGCGCCGTGGTGGATTTTTGATGAATGAACGGGATGGAATGCACGCTGCCGCCCCAGCCAGTGACTTCACGGTAGCCGACGATTTTCTCGATCGGCCAGTCGCCGCCTTTGACTAACACGTCCGGATGGCAATCAAGTATGCGCGCCAGTGGCGTATCTTCATCGAACCAGGTGACCAGCGCGACGCATTCGAGCGCGGCGAGCAGCGCCATGCGGTCGTCCAGGGTGTTGAGGGGCCGCTCGTTGCCCTTGCCCAGACGCTTGACCGAAGCATCGGTATTTACCGCGACAATCAGGCTGGCACCCAGGCTGCGGGCCTGGGCAAGGTAGGTGACATGGCCACGATGCAGAATGTCAAAGCACCCGTTGGTAAATACCAGCGGGTGTGGCAGGCTGGCCACGCGGTGTGGCAGATCGGTGGGTGAGGCGATCTTGGCTTCGAATGCAGCAGCGTTCATCAGCGCTGATCGGTAGTGTTGCTTTGGTTCGTGCTTTGTTTCGTTTGTCCGTCAATCGCGCGTGCTTGTTCAGGACTGATGATTTCAAATACGCGAACGACTTTTTGCACGCCGCCGGTGGTGCGCGCAATGTCGGCAGCGGCGTCAGCCTCGGTTTGTGTCACCAGCCCCAGCAGAAAGACCACACCCGCTTCTGTAACCACTTTAACGTGGTGCGCCGAAAACTGCTTGGCATCCACAAAGCGGGCTTTCACCTTGGAGGTTAAATACGTATCGTTGCTTCGCCCGCCGAGAGAAGACGGCCCGGCAATGGCCAACTCGTTACTGATGGATTTGACGTTGGGCACGCCACTGATCAGTTTTTCAACTGAGGCTTTTACCTCGGGGCTGGAGGCTTCGCCGGTGAGCAGCACCATGCGGTTATAACTGGTGACATTGATATGCTCCTTGGATCCATAGTTCTCACCCAAGCGGTTATTGGCGCGTAATTCAATGCCTTCATCCGTCACATAACTTTCAGAGGCACGCCGATCGCCGAGTAATAACGCACCCGCGCCTACACCCACGGCGGCAACGCCAAAGCAGCCAGAAATAAAGGGGATCGAGACAGCAATCAGGGCATGGCCGCGCAGGCGGGTGGTGAGGTTTTTCATGGGGTGAAATGTGGTCATTGAATATCTCCAAGAATCAGTGCGTCGATACCGTCGCACAGGCAGTGAATGGTGAGTAGGTGGACTTCCTGGATGCGGGCAGTGCGTTCGACGGGCACACACAGGTGAATATCATCGGGGGACAGCAGCGCATTGATTTTGCCGCCGTTGCGGCCGGTCAGGGCAACCACGCGAACGCCAAGCGCATGGGCGACATGGATGGCTTCGATCACATTGGGTGAATTGCCCGAGGTGGAAATCGCCAGCAGCACATCGCCCTTTTTGCCCAGCGCCTGAATCTGCTTGGCAAAAACATCTTCATAGCGATAGTCGTTGGCAATCGAGGTGAGCGTTGAGGTGTCGGTGGTCAGCGCAATCGCTGCGAGTGGCGCGCGTTCCTTTTCGAAGCGATTGAGCAGTTCGGCGGCAAAATGCTGTGAATCCGCCGCTGAGCCGCCATTGCCGCAAGCCATTACCTTGCCGCCCGATTGCAGGCATTGCCTCATCAGGCGCACCGCACGTTCAATGGGGGCAGCCATGGTGTCAAGCGCCTGTTGTTTGGCCTGCACGCTATCGTGAAATTGTTGTTGAATTCGCTGGAGTAGAGGCATAGTGGGTTCAGTAAAAAAAACGGGAAAAAGCTGCCTGAATAAAATATAAGAATAACAGGTTCAGGCTCGGAGTTTGGGTGGAATAGCGAATGAATAATGGGCGAAAAGACGCTTGCCTCCTTATCACAGCACAAGTTACAACACAACGAATACGTCGACCAGCAAACGGTGCCAAGGGTTCCGTTCCTGGCGTAATTTGGCAATCCGCGCATCAACGCGTTCCCCCGCATCCATTGCAGCAGCAACCGCCTGGTTTTGCGCGCGTGGCAGGTAGCCCAGTTTTTGCCCCTGCCATTCCACACGCACGGCGTTCGCATCGTGGGTGTTATCCGGCTCGCGAACGAGTGATAGGGCATCGCCTTCGTGTAGCTCGCCCCAGAGTGCTTCGCCGACATAGTAGCGAAAGCCGGCTAAAGGCGAGCTTTGCACGAGAATGCGCATCTCGCCTGCCCGCGCGGTCAGGCTGAACAGTGCACAAAGAAAAACTGAAATAAATCTAATCAGCTGTAAACGCATCGCGTACCCATTCCAAATGGCCGTCGTCAATGAGCACGCAGTCAAAGCGGCACGGGGCGTCATGCTGGTGGTGACGGGTGAGCCAGTGTTGTGCCGCGAGAATCAGGCGACGCTGTTTGGTGGCCGTGATGCTCGCTGCTGCACTGCCGTAACTCTTATCGTAACCGGCGCGGTTCCCTTTATGGTTGCGTAGCCGCACTTCAACAAACACGATGACACCCGTTGCGCGGCAGATCAGGTCAAGCTCTCCGCCACGCACGCGAAAATTGCGCTCGAGCACAGTCAAGCCTTGTCGTTCAAGATAGTCCGCTGCCGCGGCTTCGCCGGCGGTGCCTGTTTTTTGCTGGCTCGTCATAGAATGCATGGCATGAATCAAAACCTTGTGCTCCCGGTGGCAAGTTCGCCGTCCTTATCCTTGGCACCTGCATTGTATGTCGTCGCTACGCCAATCGGAAACCTCGGCGATATTACCCTGCGTGCACTGGAAACCTTGCGCAGCGTTGATCTCGTTGCCTGTGAAGACACGCGCCACGCCAAGCACTTGCTTGATCATCATGGCCTGCGCGTGCCCACGCTGGCCCTGCATCAGCACAATGAAAACGAAGCCGCCGAAAAGCTGATTCGTTTATTGGGCGAGGGCAAACGCGTTGCCTTGATTTCGGATGCCGGCACGCCGGGGGTGTCCGACCCCGGCGCGCGCACTGTCGCCGCTGTGCGTGCTGCGGGTTTCCGCGTAGTCCCCTTGCCCGGTGCGAATGCGGCGATCACCGCGTTGTCTGCCGCCGGATTGATGGAAGATCGATTTTTGTTTGTCGGCTTTTTGCCCGCAAAAGTCGGTGCTCGCAAGACGGCGATTACGGCGCTGGCTGCCGTGGATGCGGCACTGGTGTTTTACGAAGCGCCGCATCGTGTGCTGGAAACCGTGCGCGATCTGGCCGAATTATTACAACCCCAGCGCGAAATCATCATCGCGCGCGAGCTGACCAAGCTCTTTGAACAAATCGAGCGCCTGCCGCTGGCGCAGGCGCCCGCTTGGCTAGAGGCTGATACGAATCATCAACGCGGCGAATTCGTGCTGATTGTCTCAGCCCCGCCGCTACGCAATAGCAGCGAACTGGAAGCCGAAACAGAGCGGGTGCTGACTGCGCTGCTGGCTGAATTGCCGGTGAAGCAAGCCGTCAAACTCGCGACTGAAATTACCGGTCAGCCAAAAAATGCGCTGTATGCGCGCGCGCTGGTGCTGAAATCTGACTCTTTATAATTGAAAATATGGATACGTTAACTTTTACTCGCCCTGACGACTGGCACCTGCATCTGCGCGATGGCGCGGCGCTGGCTGCCGTGCTGCCCGATACCGCCCGGCGTTTTGCCCGCGCGATTGTCATGCCGAATCTCAAATCCCCGGTAACCACCGTGGCACTGGCCGCAGCGTATCGCCAGCGCATATTTGCCGCGTTGCCGTCTGCCATCGATTTCACGCCACTGATGACGCTGTATTTGACCGACAACACCCCGCCCAGTGAGATTGTCGCGGCACAACAGTGCGGATTTGTGCACGCCGTGAAGTATTACCCGGCGGGCGCGACAACGAATTCGGATGCCGGTGTGACCGATCTGAACAAATGCGCGGCCACGATTGCGCAAATGGAAAAGCTCGGTGTGCCATTGTTGGTGCATGGCGAAGTGACGGATTCGGCGGTGGATATTTTTGACCGTGAGGCGGTGTTCATCGACAGCGTGCTGACCCCGCTGTTGCGTGATTTCCCTGCGCTCAAAGTGGTGCTGGAACACATCACTACGGTGAACGGCGTGCAGTTTGTGCGTGCGTCGGGCGCGAATGTCGCGGCGACCGTCACCGCGCATCATCTGCTACTTAATCGCAACGCGTTGTTTGCCGGTGGCATGCGCCCGCATCATTATTGTTTGCCAGTGTTGAAGCGCGAACACCATCGACAAGCGCTGGTGGCAGCAGCAATCTCGGGTAACCCGAAATTTTTTCTCGGCACTGATTCCGCCCCGCATGGACAAAGCACGAAAGAAGCCGCCTGCGGTTGCGCAGGGTGTTACACCGCGCATGCCGGCATTGAGCTGTATGCCGAAGCCTTCGCGGCGGTGAATGCGCTCGATCGGCTGGAAGCCTTCGCCAGTTTTCATGGTGCTGATTTTTACGGCTTGCCACGTAATGCTGAAAAAATCACTCTGCTGCGCGAGGCAGTGATGATTCCTGCGAGTTTGCCCTATTTGCCGAACGATGCTCTGGTGCCTTTGCGTGCAGGCGAGACGGTCGCCTGGCGCTTGGCGGATATAAGTCATTAAAGCCGCGGCAAGACGTTGATGCCGCTGCATCCGTTGTCGAATTTTCTCCAGTCCTGGTTTGCCGGTGGCGACCCCACACGGGCACAGTTGAATGAAGCGGCGCGGCGACGTGGCACGAAGGGTGGGGGCGGCATACTCTTGCAGTTCTTGCCGCCTGTTGCCGATGATCTGCATTATGAAGAGCGAATTTTTAGTTCAGGCATTGTGGCGACACGTGAAAATAATGCACATGATTTATTCAATGCGCTGATCTGGCTCGCCTTTCCGCAAACCAAGGCGATGCTCAATCGGCGTCATATGTTGGCGTTGCGTGAACAGGGAAGTGCAGTGCGCGGGTCATTGCGCGATGCGCTGACGCAGTTTGATGAATGCGGCGTGATCGTGGCAGGCACATGCCCTGAGCTATGGGAAGCCATTGGCGCGCATCGCTGGCATGAAGCGTTTGTCATGCGACGAGAAGCGCTTTGCCGCACGACGCGGTTTATTGTTTTCGGCCATGCCAGCCATGAGGCGCTCATGTCGCCCTTCAGCGGATTATGCGGCAAGGCCGTATTTCTGCCGCTGACAGAGGCGTCGCTTGCGACATTCGATCATGCTGACACTGCGGTAGTGGATTTGTTGCTTGCGCGCCGTCTTGCCAGCACCGACTTCTCCCCACGCGATTGGCAACCCCTGCCGCTCCTCGGCATTCCCGGTGCCACGCCGGAAAACGAAGCCGCTACCTATTACGCCGACACGCGCCAGTTTCGTCCAGCGCGTACAATGCTTGCGGGAAGTTCGCCAGGCAGCCGCTGGATGCCAACGCAAATGCGGCATCTGGAGGAAAGTCCGGGCCCCGTAGAGCAGGATGCCGGTTAACGGCCGGGCACCGTGAGGTGACGGAAAGTGCAACAGAAAGATACCGCCGATGACTCGTCCCGACTTTGCCGCCGGAAGGTGGGAAAGTCCCCCTTGAGTGGGCAGGAGCGGTACAGGTAAGGGTGAAATGGTGGCGCGCTGCAAGGCGTGCTGCGGCCGCGCAAGCGGCTGCAGGGTAAGAGCCCACCGCGTTTCTGGTAACAGAAACGGCATGGCAAACCCCATCCGGGGCAAGGCCAAATAGGGGAGCATTGGCGTGGCTCGCGTCGCTCCCGGGTAGGCTGCTAGAGGCTGTTGGTAACAGCGGTCCCAGAGGAATGGCTGCCCACGACAGAACCCGGCTTATCGGCGAACTTCCCACCCTGGTTTCCCGCCTGGTTCCCCTTTCGAGTTTCTTTCCTGTCGCGAGGTTTAGCGCACCAGCAATACCGGTATTTTCGACAACTGCACCAGTTTCATGGCCACTGAACCCAGCAACGTGCCTTTGAGCCCGCTATGGCCACGTGTGCCGAGCAAAATCTGCGTGCAGTGGTTATCTTCGGCAAATTGGGTAATTGTCGGTGCGGCTTCACCCACCAGCACATGCGATTCTGCAATGAGACCTGCGGCTTCAAGCTGTGCAAGGGCAGGGGCGAGCGCCTTCATGCCGCTTTCCAGATGAAATTCACGCAGGGTGTCGGCATTGATAAAGCGGCCGATATCGCGTGGCAGATTCGGTTGCACATTGAGCAGATGGATATGTGGCATTTCGCGCCACGCTGACAGGTTATTGATAACCCAGGTGATCGGCAGCAAAGCGCTGTCAGAATCATCAATCGGGATGAGCCATTGTTGAGTCATGATGAAATATCCTTTGAAATATCCTTGGGGTGAGGTGCCGCCAAGTCAACCACTGGACGGGCTTTTGCGCGCATCGCAAGTGCTTTACCTATGACTACCACCAGCATGGCACCGACAGTGGAGATCAATGTTTTACCGTAGGGAATGCCAGCCAGCAGATCGGCGGGCAAAGCCGGGTCGGTGACGATCATGCCGCCGCCAATCCAGCCCAACAGCGCGCCGCCCGCCGTAATGATGGCCGGGTAACGGTCCATCATCTTGAGCACCAACTGGCTGCCCCATACCACAATCGGAATGGACGCCAGAATGCCGAACACTACCAGCAGCAGATTACCGTGCGCAGCACCAGCCACCGCAATCACGTTGTCCAGGCTCATCACCGCATCGGCGACGATAATCGTTTTGATGGCACCGGCCAGTGTCGTGGCGGCGGTCACATTTCCGTGACCTTCATCTTCAGGTTGCAGCAATTTGATGCCGATCCAGAACAGCAGCAGCGCACCGACAATTTTCAGCCAGGGCACAGCCAGCAGTTGCAGGGCGAAGAAAATCAGCGCGATGCGCAGAATAATCGCGCCAGCGACGCCCCAGAAAATGCCTTTTTTGCGTTGCGCATCGGGCAGCTTGCGACAAGCCAGCGCGATCACAACTGCATTGTCGCCACCGAGCATGATGTCGATGGCGATGATTTGCAGCACCGCAATCCAGAAGGCGGCAGTAGAGATATCCAGCATAAAGCTTTTATCCTGTATTCAAGGGAAAGAGATGCAATTCTAGCGGTGAATCTGTGTTGAATGTCTGCTACATTGTTGTGCGGTTAACTTGCAGTCGGTTCAAGGGAAATTCAAGGAAAAAACATGAAAGGCATTCTGCTATTTGGACATGGCGCACGCAATCCGGCGTGGGCGTTGCCGTTCGAGCGAATACGGCAGATTATTTTGGCGACAGATGCCGCGGCGCTGGTTGAACCGGGTTTTTTGGAATTGATGCGGCCAACCTTCGCCGAAAGCATTGACAACCTGGTGAGCCAAGGCGCAACCGAGATTGTAGTGGTGCCGATTTTTGTCGCGGGCGGCGGCCACGTCAATAAGGATTTACCGCCGCTGGCCGCTGAGGCCATGACGCGTCATGCCGGGCTGATCATTCGTCTGGCGCCACCGGTGGGTGAGGCCGCACCGGTGTTGGCGGCCATGGCAGACTATGCGCTTCATGTGGTACCGTTTGAGTAGAAGTTGCAAGATGGCAAGTTTTTGAGTTATTTGGTGTAACTAGCCAACGAGGAGAGAAAATGAAAATGAAATTGAAGTATCAAGGTGTGGCTGTATTACTGGCGTTGGCGCTCCCCTCGCTTGCGTTTGCCGATAGCTGCAAAAAAGACTGCGGGCGAGTCGTGTCCATCGAGACCGTCAAGCAAAAAGGCAAAGGTGGCGCCGTGGGCATGATTGCCGGCGGCGTGGTGGGTGGCTTGTTGGGCAACCAGATCGGCGCCGGTAGGGGCAACACACTGGCGACGGTTGCCGGTGCGGCTGGCGGCGCTTATGCTGGCAACGAGGTGCAAAAGAAAGTGTCGGAAAAGAAAGTCCAGATGGTGAAAGTCAAGATGGATAACGGCAAGACCCGTGCCTTTGAATTCAGTAAATCACCAGTATCCAAGGGAGACCGGGTGCATCTGGTGGATAACCAGTTGGTGCGTTACACCGGCAAGTAAAGAGAGCAGCTTTTGCTATAAGGCAAACAGGCGCGCCAGCTCGGCCCCCGGGGATGGCGCGCGCATGAAGGCTTCGCCGACCAGGAACGCACGCACACCGCCTTCGTAAAGATGGGCAACATCGTGCGGGGTCAAAATGCCTGATTCGGCAACGAGAATTCGGTCTGCCGGAATACGCTGGCGTTGTGAGAGTGCGGTATCCAGACTCACTTCAAACGTGCGCAGGTTGCGGTTGTTGATGCCAATTAACGGTGTATCCAATTGCAGGGCAATATCCAGCTCGGAAGCATCATGACATTCAACCAGCACGGCTAAGCCCAGCGACTGCGCGATGGCTTCCATCGCTTGCATTTCCGCAAGAGACAAAGCTGCCACGATGAGCAAAATTGCATCGGCGCCCATGGCGCGCGCTTCATACACCTGATACGGATCCACCAGAAAATCCTTGCGCAGCACGGGCAGAGTGCATGCGTTGCGTGCTTGCCGCAGGTAGTCCGGTGAACCTTGGAAAAATGAATGGTCGGTGAGCACGGACAAGCAGGCCGCACCATGCCGCGCATAGTCTGCGGCAATCTCGGCGGGTTGGAAGTTCTCGCGAATCACGCCTTTGGACGGGCTGGCTTTTTTGATTTCTGCAATCACTGCCACGTGACTTATCACCGCCTCGCCAGCGCCGACTTTTCTTGTTGATGAATCGATTTTTTGTCGGACGGCCGCGACAAAATCGCGCGCGGGCAGCTGTGCTTCGGCCTCATGCCGCAATGTAGCGAGCGACTTTATCGCTAACGCGGCGGCGACTTCATCGCGTTTAACCGCGAGAATCTTGTTGAGAATGTCGGACATCAGATATCGCTTATCAAGAAAATTTTCGAGTGAAGGTAACAAAGGCATCGAGCTTTGCGCGTGCCGCGCCGGAGGCCATGACGTCACGCGCACGATGTATCCCCTCGCCGATCGATGTCGTCAGATTGGCCGTGTACAAGGCAGCACCGGCATTCAGTGCCACGATGTCGCGCGCAGCACCGGGTTTGTTTTCCAGTGCGCCGAGCAGCATGGCTTTGGATTCGGTGGCGTCTGCCACGCGCAGGCTGCGGTTGGAAATCATGCCCAGGCCAAAGTCTTCCGGGTGCACTTCATACTCGGTAATCTGGCCGTTTTTTAATTCGCCTACCAGAGTGGTTGCACCTAGCGAGATTTCATCCATGCCGTCTTTGCCCCACACCACCAACACGTGATCTGCACCCAGCCGCTGCATCACGCGCACCTGAATGCCAACTAAATCGGGGTGAAACACGCCCATCAAGGTGTTGGGTGCGCCAGCGGGATTGGTGAGTGGCCCGAGAATATTGAACAGCGTGCGCACACCCATTTCGCGGCGCACGGCGGCGACATTTTTCATCGCCGGATGATGATTCGGCGCGAACATGAAACCGCAGCCGATTGTCTCGATGCACTCGGCAACCTGTGGCGGTGTGAGGTCAATTTTTGCGCCCATGGCCTCCAGTACATCGGCCGAGCCGGATTTGGAAGACACGCTGCGATTGCCATGTTTTGCGACGGTGGCACCTGCGGCGGCGGTGACAAACATGGAGGCCGTAGAAATGTTGAAGGTGTGCGAACCATCGCCGCCTGTGCCCACGATATCGACAAAGTGCGGGTTATGCGGCGTTTCCACATGAGTTGCCAGTTCGCGCATGACGCTGGCGGCGGCTGAAATCTCATCAATCGTTTCTTTTTTCACGCGCAGGCCTGAGAGCAGGGCAGCGACCATCACGGGGGAGATTTCACCATGCATGATCTGCCGCATCAAATGCAGCATTTCGTCATGAAAAATTTCGCGGTGATCAATGATGCGTTGCAGGGCGTCTTGGGGCGTAATCATGTGTGGTCGGACCGTAAAAAGTTGCGCAGCAAATCGTGGCCGCGCTCGGTAAGAATGGATTCAGGATGAAACTGCACGCCTTCCACATCTAGAGTGCGATGGCGCACGCCCATGATTTCGTCATCTTCCGTCCAAGCGGTGACTTCAAGGCACGCAGGCAGCGATTCGCGGCGGATGGCGAGTGAGTGGTAACGTGTGACGGTGAGTGGGTCTGGCAAGCCGCGAAACACGCCTTGGTCAAGATGATGCACGGGCGATGTTTTGCCGTGCATGAGTTCTTTGGCGCGCACAATCTCGCCGCCAAATGCCGCACCGATACTCTGATGTCCGAGGCATACGCCCAGCAATGGAATTTTTCCCGCAAATGCCTTGATTGCTTCCACCGAAATACCCGCCTCAGCCGGTGAGCAAGGCCCCGGCGAGACGACAATGCGCGCAGGCGCCAGTGCTGCAATTTGCGCGAGGGTAATTTCATCATTGCGAAACACTTTGACCTCTTCACCCAACTCGCCAAAATACTGCACCAGGTTGTAGGTGAAACTATCGTAGTTGTCGATCATTAACAGCATGGTGTGGCTATCCTTTTTCCTGCGCGAGGGCACAAGGCAAGTAAGTAAAGCGAGAAAACCATTATTCTCGCCTAGATTGGCGTTGGTATAAAGCCTGCTTGATGTGAAGCCTGAGGCAATGCACAGTGTCTGGCCTTGTACTAGGGATCTACTATTTAGCTGACATTGGTTCTTTTCGCGGTCATGGGTATACTAAATGCAAATATTTTAATGGTTCCACATCTACGAATAAAAGCGATAAAGCGTGCGGGTGCAGGGTATAAATAAGACGCAAATAAAACACAAGTAAAACACAAGTAAAACGCAGAGGAGGCCTTCAATGGGCGAGAAAAAATGGGCTGAAGTTCGGCCAAGTGAGGATTATTTTCGGATTCTGAATCCGGATGGCAGCGTAGAAGGCATGGTGCCGGAAGTCTCCCGGCAAGAATTGCTGCGCTGGTATGAAGTGCTGGTGGAGACGCGCACGTTTGAGGCAATGGTATTGCGCTTGCAGCGGCGCGGGGTGTTGAGCGTGGCGGCCAGCTCGCGTGGTGAAGAAGTGTGTGGCGTGGGCGCGGCGGCGGCTTTGCAGGTGGGCGACTGGTTGTTCCCCGCCTATCGCCAGTTGAGTGCCGTGCTGTATTGGAACGCACCGGTGGATCGCATCATGGCCGGGCTGATGGGCAATACGCCAGAGCATGTGCGCGAGCATTTGCCCCTGCCGCCGGAAGTGCCTCCAAGCGTGAGCATTCTGCCTTATCCGGTATTTCTGGGGGCTTATGTTCCTCTGGCAGTGGGTTGTGCGCTGGCCGATAAACTCAATGGCAGGAAGCACGTGAGCCTGGCGTTTGTGGGCGAGGGCAGCACCAGC
>SCUZ01000108.1 GCA_004322535.1 Rugosibacter sp. | reverse complement strand
ACAATTACCCGAGTGCTGGCTGCACTAAAAAATGGCAGCCCCATTGCCGCCCCGGTTTATCAGGGTATGCGCGGCCATCCAGTCGGGTTTTCTGCATCTTTTGGCCCGGCATTACGCGCGCTACATGGCAACGCCGCCGGTGCCCACGACATGCTGCACCGGCATGCGGCCGATATTGAGTTGATCGCCTGCAATGACCAAGGGGTTCTTACGGATATTGATACACCTAGAGATCTACTGACGAATCCCTTTATCCGCGCATGAATTCGGCGAGGCTTCAGAGGGAAAACATAATGCGCGACATAGATAAGCGTTGCACGGCACAACTCATTACGGTTTCTAGTTTTTTAAATTCAAAAGATGCCAAGAGGCGGCGCATTTAGCCGCCATTTCGCAGCGTTTGATTTATTTAACTTATAATTGCATAAAGATAAGTTCAAACAACGCTATTTTTTTGTCATACCCTAAAAGAGGAACCAGATGCAAACCAACACCAACACTATTTTTCATATAGCGCGGATTTTTTTCGCGCTTTTTTCGCTTCTGGTCACTCATGCGGCAGTGGCAGGGGGCGGCTATTTTTCTTTGGGCTATGGGCCCATAGCGCGACAAATGGCAGGCGCAGTCACTGCCGTCGCTGAAGATGCATTTGCTGGCTCTTCCAACCCGGCAAAACTCAGCGCAGTCAGTGACCGTTTCGAAGCAGGTGCTGAACTATTCAATCCGCATCGCAAAGTCGAACGCACTGGTTCCGGCACCCCCTTTGATTTTTCATCGGACAGCAAAAATTCTTTGTTTCTCATCCCCGAGTTTGCCTATGCTCACCGGATGAATGATCAGTTATCACTCGGTGTGACTGTTTACGCCAATGGCGGGCTCAACAGCGAATATAACGATTCAACGGGTGTTCCCAATACCAACAATAATCCAGCGCAATGCGGTGCTACGCCAGGTAATTTTTTTGGTGGCTGCTATGAAGCCGGCTTTGATCTGGCGCAACTCATTGTCGCACCAACAGCCGCGTGGAAGATCGCACCCGGCTATAGTATTGGCATCTCGCCGCTTCTCACCTTGGAACGTTTCAAATCTTTTGGACTGCAGGCTTTCGCTCCCACCTCGCTCTACCCGGACAAAGTCACCAATCGGGGCTTTGACTATGCCTTTGGCGGCGGCGTACGCATTGGCTGGTATGGCGAGATCAACTCGTGGCTAAACCTGGGGGCTGCCTACTCAAGCAAAATTTATATGCAGGACTTTGACAAATACAAAGGCTTGTTTGCTGAAGGTAGTTTCGATATTCCGTCAAATTACAGCCTTGGGGTTGCAATCAAGCCTGTCGCTGGCTGGCTGGTGGCTTTTGATGTGCAGCGGATCAATTTTGGAGATGTCAAAGCTCTCAGCAACAGCCTTTTGAATACACTGAATAATCCGGTAAGCAACCCACTTGGCAGCGCTTCGGGTAGTGGCTTTGGCTGGCGGCATAATCAAACAAACTTCAAACTGGGCGTAGCTTATGCTGCGTCCCCCAAACTCACTTTACGCACAGGGTTTGTCTACGGTAAAAAGCCCTATGACAATGACATCAATGCAGTCAGTTTTAGCATCCTGACACCCAGCCCTTTCCGTCAAGCAAGTTTGGGCTTTAGCTGGAAGACAGACCAAGGTGACGAATTTCATATGGCGGCCTCACGATTTTACAAAGGCACGTATCAAGGACCTTCGGCGTTATTCCCCGGTGCCACGGAATCAGTGACACCGTACGTCAACACCTTGAGCGCTGCCTGGAGCTGGCATTTGTAATAAGAAATGTCTCGGTACAGGAATAAGATATAAAATAAAAACCTCAATTGGCTCTGCAGAATGTGCAGGTTTGTCCCGTTGAAAACCTCGCTTTAACTCATATCACACAGGAGAGAACGCATCATGAAATTGTATTACGCCCCTGGCGCCTGCTCGCTAGCGCCACACATTGTGCTCGAAGAATCTGGTCTTGCCTATGAATCAGAAACCGTTGACCTGCGTGGCGGCAAGCAGACCGGTACTGGCAAAGACTTTAATCAAATCAATGCCAAAGGTTATGTTCCCGCGCTGGTGCTGGATGACGGCCAACTTCTCACGGAAGGTCCGGCAATTAACCAATACCTCGCGGACCGTGTACCGGAAAAAAAATTGGCTCCCGCCAACGGCACCATGGACCGCTATCGTCTGCAAGAATGGCTAACTTTTTTAGGCACGGAACTGCACAAAAGCTTTTCGCCACTCTTTAACCCCACCGCATCCGACGACTGGAAAAACGCCTCACTTGAGGCGTTGAATCGCCGTCTGGATTACGCCGCAAAGCAACTCACTGGCAAACAATATCTTGTTGGAGATAACTTCACCATCGCAGACGCTTATTTGTTCACGATCCTCGGTTGGGGCCAGTATGTGAATCTGGATATCGGCAAATGGCCCGTACTCAAGGAATACCACGGCCGCATATTCATGCGCCCAGCTGTGCAAGCAGCGCTCAAGGCAGAAGGCCTGATTCCTTCCGCTTAAGGCATAATTAAAAGTGACACGGTAATCAGATAGTAGAAAGTCAGCAAGTAGCTTTGGAATATCCGTTTTCAAAGCTACTTGCTGCATCATTCAAAACTGAAAAACACAGAGGAGAAGATGCCTTGAACGATAAAAAAACCACCGTCCACGTCACCCGTGAAATTGCCGCGCCCGCCTCTACCGTGTGGGCAACCGTACGTGATTTTGCTGGCATTACGAAATTCTTACCCATGTTCGAATTGGTTGGCCAAGCCGATAACAACATCGGCTCAATTCGCTCCCTTAAGCAAGGCGATGCCATTTTTCACGAGCGCCTCGAAGCACTGGATGACGTGGCACGCATTCAACGTTATTCCATTGTGGAAGCGCCCGTTCCTTTTCAGGATTATCTTGGCGAACTGGCAGTGCATGACCTTGGCAACAATCGTTGCGCTGTGAGTTGGTCATCCACTTTTATCGTTGTCGGTGCCCCTGAAGCCGGTGTCACTGGCATGGTTGAAGGTCTCTACGACGCAGGAATTGACCAGCTCGTGAAACTGCACGCCTAAACCACTAAGCCGCTCACGCCAACCTGTCGGCTGCTATGTCAAAACTCAGCGATAGGTGGCTTTTTTTAGAGAAAGAGAAATAAATGACACAAAAAGAAGATGCAAAAGGTGCTGTTACTCGCCCGCTGACAGGGGACGAATATCTGGAAAGCCTGCGCGATGGGCGTGAAGTGTATATTTTTGGCGAACGAGTCAAAGATGTCACCACCCATCCGGCCTTTCGAAATTCAGCGCGCATGACTGCACGCCTGTATGACGCAATGCATGATCCGGCCCAAAACAGTCAGTTGGCGGTACCGACAGACACCGGCAGCGGTGGTTTTACCCAACCTTTTTTCAAAGCCCCCCGCAGTGCAGAAGACCTGGTTAAATCGCGCGACGCTATTGCCTCATGGCAGCGCATCGGCTATGGATGGCAAGGTCGGTCGCCCGATTATAAAGCCAGCTTTATTGCTTCAATGGGCGCCATTCCCGAGTTTTTTGGTGAATACGAAGGCAACGCCCGAGCCTGGTACAAAAAAACCCAAGAAAACCTGTTTTACTGGAATCATGCCATTGTCAACCCGCCGATTGACCGCAATAAAGGCTCATCTGAAATAGAAGACATCTGCGTTCATGTGGAGCGG
>SCUZ01000107.1 GCA_004322535.1 Rugosibacter sp. | reverse complement strand
AGTCATCAACTTCGGCCTGATCTACGGCATGAGCGCCTTCGGCCTCGCCCGCGAATTGAAGCTGGACCGCAGCGCAGCGGCGGCCTACATGGATCGCTATTTCGCGCGTTACCCCGGCGTTGCCCATTACATGGAAGAAACTCGCGAGGCCGCCCGTCGCCAAGGCTATGTCGAAACCGTCTTCGGTCGCCGTCTGTGGCTGCCGGAAATCAGATCATCCAACGCCGCGCGCCGTCAGGGCGCCGAGCGCGCCGCGATCAACGCACCGATGCAAGGAACGGCAGCGGATTTGATCAAGCGCGCCATGCTTGCCGTGCAAGGCTGGCTTGAGCAGCAAAAAATGCGCACCCTGCTGATCCTGCAAGTGCATGACGAACTGGTGCTCGAAGTGCCGCAAGACGAACTCGCCGCTATACGCGAAGCGCTGCCCAAGCTAATGAGCGACGTGGCCGAACTCAAGGTGCCGCTGTTGGTTGAGATCGGTGTTGGCGCGAACTGGGATGAAGCGCATTGAGCGGATATTGAAGCCTCTGCGGGCAGGCATTTGCCGCTTGCCTGCGCCTGAGTTCAAACTGCCGGCAACCGCCGCCACGCCGCCAACGCCTCTGCTACGCTGATATCCGCCACATCACGGCTTTCCGGCTGCAACAGCACATGCGGTACGCGCCACGGATGCCAGCGCGCGGCGTCTGAATTGCCGAACAGGCAGACCATCGGCTTGCCCAGGCCCGCCGCAATATGCATCGCGCCGCCATCCGAACAAATCACCGCATCGCACAATGAAAGCCCAGCGATGAGTTCGGCCAACTCATGCGTCGGCACAGCCGCCAGCGGCAGATCGCGCGTTTGCGCCACCAGCTCAGCCGCCTTGGCATCGTCGCCCGGATGCAGCGGATCATCCGCCGCGCCGGGCGACCAGAAAAGCAAAAAACCGCAGTCGTGTGCGGCATACAGCTGTCGCGCTAACGCGGCAAAACGTTCCACCGGCCAGCGCTGCTTGGGTTTGCGCGCCGAGAGCTGCAAGGCAATCAACCGCCGCCCCGCCAGCGCCGGGGGCAGACTGGCCGCCAGGCGGTTTGCCAATGCAACATCAGCTACCACCGTGCAGGGTGTTGGCATAGTGATATCCACATCAGCGATACCATAAGCCGCCAGACAAGCCATGCTGCGTTCCACCTCATGCCCTGTCGTTGCTGGTGATGCCACCAGCACCCGTCGTGGTGCAATCCAACGGGCAAAACGGCGGGCACTCGCTTGCCCGCCTCCGGGCAATATCACCTCATCAATCCGCCGCCTGCGCAAGTGGGCGATCAGTCGCAAACGCTGCCATAATGCCCGCCACTGTGCCCACCGCTGGCTTTGCCCTGATGCGACATGCTTGCCCTTGGTATAAGCAAACACGTCATCGACATGCGGGTTACCTGATAACACCGGTGCGTTATAGCTATTGGCCAGCACGCCGATCCATGCATCGGGAAAGCGCGCCCGCAAAGCCGCAAGAAGCGGCGTGGTACACACCAGGTCGCCGATATTGTCACGGCGGATGACGAGGATTTTTCGGGGTTGATGAATCTGATCCAGCTTGCCATCGACGGTGTTCAAATCCCCCACGTCACGTCACCCGCCACTGATCATCACGGATAGACATGACCAATAGATAACCCGCCAAAAACAAAAACATCTGCAGCATGTGATCACGATTCACGCTATCGATCACCATTCTTCCCAGGTAGCCACTGGCGAGAAACAAAAGCCACAGCCCGTGCGGATTCTGATCACGAAAATAACGTACCCCGCCCGTAACCATCAGGCTACCCATAAACAGCAGCCACAGCACCACAGCAGGTATGCCCGCGCCAATGCCAAGATCAATCCAGCCGCTATGCGCATGTCCTACTTGCGCATCCGACCCGGTCTCGCGCAGCGCATGGACAAACGCATTGCGGCCATAACCCACACCCAGCGGCAGCTCCCCAATCAAGCGTAATCCGGCATGAATGAATGCCACGCGCGTGTAGGCAGAGGCATCCACCGCCACACCACTTTTCATTACTGGAAGCAGTGCATGATCAATATCCCTCCAGGCGCTCTGGCCGTCAATATCCCAGCCCAGTGCGGTACTTTCCATAAATGCTGGCCAGCGTTTATCTGCTTGATAACTGATCACGGCAAGACTCATCACCAGGGCCAGCAACATCGCCCCACTCAGCACGCCGCGACGCACACCTTGGTGACGAACCCGGTGAATGCTGTACAACAGGCTCGCCGAAACCGCGAGAAAGAGCAGCCCGATGGCACCATTGCGTGCACCGGCAAGATACAAGCTGGTCAAACTGATGGCTGCTGCGCCGATGACTGCCTTCCACGGCAGCTGCAAGAAGCGACGCGCATGACATGCACGAAACAGCAAATCCACCGTTAGGGCCGCCAGCAGCATATTCAAAATAAAACTCATCTCCAGCTTGCCACCGGTTAGAGGCACCAGGCCGCGCAATAACTCGCCGTGCAGCCACCAGTGCGTAACCGATTGGCCCACGGCAATCATGGCTTGCAGAACCCACACGCCAATCAGCGCCGTGGTAATAGTCGCACCGGACAACAGTGTTTTCTCACGCGATGAGCACGCCAGCAGAACGCCTAAACCCAAAGCCAGCAGCGCGTTCAGCCACTGGCCATTCAACTCCTTCAATGCCCACAGGGTTTGATGCGAAATGAACACCGCTTGCCACACCAGCCACAAGGTAAAGGCTGCGAGAAGGCCTAATACC
>SCUZ01000106.1 GCA_004322535.1 Rugosibacter sp. | reverse complement strand
ATTCAGCGCCGAGAGTACGGGATAAGGGGTCATGCTGCCCATGGCGCATAGTGAGCCGTTTTGCAAAGTGTCACACAGATCGCGCAACAATTCAATTTGCCCGGGTCGACCGGCTTTAAGACGATCGATCACTTCGACGCCACGGGTGGAACCGATACGGCAAGGGGTGCATTTACCGCATGACTCAATGGCGCAAAATTCCATCGCGTAGCGGGCCTGTTTCAGCATATCCACGGTGTCATCAAATGCCACAATGCCCCCATGGCCCAGCACCGCATTCACCGCCGCAAAGGCTTCATAATCAAGCACTGTATCGAACTGCGATTCGGGCATGTAAGCCCCGAGCGGGCCACCGACTTGCACAGCACGCAAGGGGCGGCCACTTAAACTGCCTCCGCCAAAATCATAAAGTAATTCACGCAAGGTCAGCCCAAAAGGCACTTCCACCAGCCCGCCCTGCTTGATGTTCCCGGTGAGCTGAAAAGGCAGCGTGCCGCGCGAACGTCCATTGCCAAAGGATTGATACGCCGCAGCACCGTGGGCCAGGATATCGGGCACGCTGGCGAACGTAATCACATTGTTAATTACCGTCGGCTGGCCAAACAGCCCTGAAATCGCGGGCAGCGGAGGCTTGGCGCGCACAATGCCGCGCCGCCCTTCCAGGCTTTCCAGCAAGGCGGTTTCTTCACCGCACACATAAGCCCCGGCGGCCTTGCGCACTTCAAGATGAAAACGTTTACCGGTGCCCAACAGGCTGTCGCCCAGCCAGCCATTTTGTGTTGCCTTGACGACAGCAGCGTTCAGCGCAGCGATGGCATAGGGGTATTCGGAACGCACATAAATATAACCCTGCGTCGCGCCCACGGCCAAAGCCGCGATCGCCATCCCTTCGATTAACTGGAAAGGATCGCCTTCCATCAGCATGCGATCAGAAAATGTGCCGGAGTCGCCCTCGTCCGCATTGCAGACAATATATTTTTGTGGCGCTGACGCATTGAGCACCGTGTTCCATTTGATGCCCGTAGGAAAAGCCGCCCCGCCACGGCCACGCAGACCCGAGTCGGTAACTTCCTTGACGATCTCTGCCGCTGTCATGTCCAACGCCCGACGCAGCCCCAGCGTGCCACCATGTGCCAGATAATCCTCCACCGATAGCGGATCGGTCACGCCGACACGCCTCAAGCTGATGCGTTGCTGCCGTTTGAGATAGGGAATGTCTTCAACTGGCCCCAGACACAGCGCATGCGCACCACCGGCAAGCAAGCCCGCATCGAGCAATGAGGGAATATCAGTAGCCGCCACCGGGCCATAAGCAATACGGCCTCCAGGCGTAGCCACTTCGATCATCGGCTCCAGCCAGAACAGGCCGCGTGACCCGTTGCGCACGATGGTGACATCCAATTGCCGCTGCGCTGATTCAGCAACGATGGACCTGGCGACCGCATCGGCGCCGAGCGCAAGCGCTGTTGAATCGCACGGGATATAAAATGTTGCGCTCATGGCTTGCTTCTTAATTCAGCTAACAACCGATCAAATTTCTCGGGCGTCATGCGCGCATGCAATGTGGTTTCATCAATCTGAATATTCGGCCCCACCGCACAATGACCCAGACAATAGACAGCTTCGAGCGTCACATCGCCATCCGCACTTGTGGCATGAAATTCGCACGCCAATGCGCTTTGCACATGTGTAGCCAGCGCCTCGCAGCCAACTGACTGACAAGCCTCTGCGCGACACACGCGCACCACATGGCGGCCCGGTGGCGTCTGGCGAAAATAATGGTAGTAAGTGATCACGCCATGTACTTCGGCACGCGAGAGATTCAGCGCTCCGGCAATAGACGGCACAGCGTCCGGCGGAATGTGACCAAGGGCATCCTGAATATCATGCAGGATAGGCAACAGCGCTCCAGGCAAGGATTGCTTCGCAGCCAGAATACGCTCAATTGTGGAAAGATTTTCCATTGATTCGGGTCAGATGTTTTTTAAAAAAAAGTGTTGTTTCTGATAAGTTGTTGGAAGCCGAGGCAAAAAGTCACGACATCTCGCCACACACTACGATGACACAAAAGATTATATAAGAGAAGCTTGCTTGCTAAAAAAAGAAGCCGCGGCAAATCCTTTCTTTTTCGGGTATTTCAATCCTCTCTCGCCGTCTTGCCAGCGCCGACTTTTCATGATGACTTATTTGAGTATTATTCATCCCTTGAAATCCTAGTGATCCGGGTCAGGAGAAACAAAATAATGACACTAACCATTGGCATACTTCGGGAGCGTCTCGCTGGTGAAACACGCGTCGCCAGCGTGCCCGATGTCGTAAAGAAATATAAAGCACTCGGCGCAGCGGTATGTGTTGAGACGCAGGCTGGATCGGCCTGTTACCTGAGTGACGAAGACTTTGGCGCAGACGCTGTTGCGATGAATGCCGCACAGGTATTTTCCACAGCTCAGGTGCTGCTCACTGTTCAGCCGCCCTGCCTTGACGATATTAATACCATGGTTCCGGGTACCGTATTGATCGGCTCGCTCGCGCCTTATGCCAGTCGCGAGCGCATTGAGGCGCTGAAAACCAGAAACATCACGGCGTTTGCCACCGAACTGATCCCCCGCATTTCGCGCGCGCAGAGCATGGATACACTGTCCAGCCAGGCCGCGGTTTCAGGTTATCTGACGGTGCTGATTGCGGCCAATCACTGCCCAAAGTTTTTCCCGATGCTGACTTATGCTGCCGGCACTATCCGTCCGGCGCGCGTGCTGGTGATCGGCGCAGGCGTTGCCGGCTTGCAGGCCATCGCCACCGCCAAACGGCTGGGCGCCATTGTTGAGGGTTATGACGTACGCCCGGAAACCCGCGAACAGATTGAATCGCTGGGCGCGAAATTTGTGGACACGGGTGTCTCGGCAGCCGGCAGCGGCGGCTATGCGCGCGAACTGACTGACGAGGAAAAAACCCAGCAAGCCGACAAACTCGGTCGCGCCGTCGCCAATGCCGATGTACTGATTACCACAGCCGCCATTCCCGGTAGACGCTCACCGCTGATCATCAGCGCCGCCATAATTGCCGGCATGAAGCCCGGTGCCGTGGTGGTTGACATGGCGGCGGAAGGCGGCGGCAATTGCGCGGGGACAGAGGCCGGGCAGACTATCAAAGTGGGGAACGTGACGATCATCGGTGCCGTTAATCTGCCCGCGCAGATGCCAGTACATGCATCGGAAATGTTCGCCAAGAATCTCTACAACTTCATCTCCCCCTTCATCAAGGATAGCGTGCTTAATCTCGACTGGAGCGATGAAGTGCTAGCCGGAGCTTGCCTGACGCGCGATGGCCAATTGATGCATGAAGGTGTTAAAAAAGTATTTGGAGAGATCTGACATGGAAAATTTCATCTACGTTTATATCTTCATGCTGGCAGCCTTTACGGGCTACGAAATTATTTCACGCGTGCCGGTGATTTTGCACACGCCGCTGATGTCCGGCTCTAATTTTGTGCATGGCGTGGTGCTCGTCGGCGCGATGGTGGCGCTGGGCAATGCGGACCCAAATGATCCGTTACAACTGGCGATCGGTTTCTTTGCCGTGTTTCTCGGCGCTGCCAATGCGGCGGGAGGCTATGTAGTCACTGAACGCATGCTGGCGATGTTCAAATTAAACAAGAAGGAAGCCAAATGACTGCACTGATCCAGGTTGCCTACTTCGTTGTTGCCGTTCTATT
Source organism: Rugosibacter sp. (assembly GCA_004322535.1). Taxonomy (GTDB): domain Bacteria; phylum Pseudomonadota; class Gammaproteobacteria; order Burkholderiales; family Rhodocyclaceae; genus Rugosibacter. The sequence goes on along the minus strand of SCUZ01000106.1, from coordinate 21,911 downwards.
CATTCTCGGCTTGAAAGCCATGGCCTCACCCGTCACAGCCAAACGCGGTATTGTTTGGGCCGGCATCGGTATGTTGCTGGCAACCCTGATTACCTTCGCTACGCCGGGGATGCACAACTTTGTGCTGATGATTGTGGCGATCGTGCTGGGCGGCGGCCTGGCCTGGTATCTCGGTCGCGTGGTCAAGATGACCGATATGCCACAAATGGTCGCCATCTATAACGGCATGGGTGGTGGCGCTGCAGCGGCGATTGCGGCGCTTGAATTTGCGCGCGGCCATGTGCATGGCGTCGTTGTCACGACGCTGGCTGTACTGGGTGCCTTGATCGGCTCGGTGGCTTTTTCTGGCTCATGCATTGCCTTTGCGAAACTGCAAGGCATTATGAAAAAAGCCTGGCGATTGCCCGCGCAAAATGCAGTCAACTTGATGCTAGCCCTGGTTGCGCTTGGCCTGGCGATCAAACTGGTTATGGCAGGTGCTGCAGCGGAACCAGGCGCAACGAGCGTAGTCCTCGATACAACGACGCTAATCGCTTTTTTCATCGTATCGTTGCTACTAGGCATTGTTCTGACAGTCCCTATTGGCGGGGCGGATATGCCTGTTGTTATCTCGCTGCTCAATGCCTTCACTGGCTTGGCGGTTGGTCTTGAGGGCTATGTTCTGGGCAATCCCGCGCTGATTATTGCGGGCATTGTGGTTGGCGCATCAGGTACTTTGCTGACTCAGTTAATGTCTAAATCGATGAATCGGCCGATTACCAATATTATCTTCACGCCCATAACCGGCGAAGCCCAGGCGGGAGAAGCCATTACCGGTACCATGAAAGAAGCAAGCGCGATGGATGCCGCCGCGATGATGCGTTTTGCGCAAAAGGTCATTATCGTGCCCGGGTACGGCATGGCCGTGGCTGGGGCGCAACACAAGGTATGGGAGATGGCAAAACTACTCCAGGAAGCCGGGGTTGAAGTCAAGTTTGCGATTCATCCCGTCGCAGGACGGATGCCCGGCCACATGAATGTGTTGCTCGCGGAAGCCGGGGTTCCCTACGACATGATTTTTGATCTGGAAGAGATCAACGAAGAGTTTAGCCAGACTGATGTCGCCCTGGTGATTGGTGCCAACGATGTCGTCAACCCCTCTGCGCGCACGGATAAATCCAGCCCAATCTATGGCATGCCAATTCTGAATGTCGATTATGCGCAAAACGTGATTGTGAACAAGCGCGGCAAAGGTGCGGGTTACTCGGGGATTGAGAATGCCTTGTTCTATGGTGAAAACACCCGATTACTCTATGGCAGCGCACAACAGGCAATTGCTGATGTCATTGCCAATATCAAGACGATGCAGACGTGATCAGCAAGGCGCACTTTGCCAAGAACTCATGTGCGATAGTCTGCATTGTGGAAACAATAGCTGCTACAGGTACCGCGGCTAAGCGTGTCTTGCATCAAAAAAATGCATGCGATTACGGCCTTTGTCTTTGGCGCGATACATCGCCATATCCGCTCGCTTAAGCAAATCATCAGAGCTGACCCCATCACCGATAAATAGCGCCACACCGATGCTGGTCGAACACCGGTGCTCAATGCTGACGTCCCCCCTGCCCTCCTTATGCACGCTGAGCATAAAAGGTTCGGCGATCGATCGACGAATTTTTTCAGCAACAATTTCCGCTTCAGATATGGATCCATTTCTGTCAGTGCTCAGCCCGTCGAGCATCACCACAAACTCATCCCCCCCAAACCGCGCAACAGTATCTGTGCCGCGGACACACTGCGTTATGCGCTGCGCCACTTCGATCAGCAACAGATCACCCGTACCATGTCCATACTTGTCGTTGAGTGGCTTAAAGTTGTCCAGATCAAGAAACATGAGAGCGCCATAGCGGTTGCTGCGCTTACTTGCAATCATGGCGCGACTGAGTCGATCATCCAGAAGGCGTCGATTCGGCAGTTGCGTTAACGTGTCATAAAAAGCCAGGGTGCGGATCTGCTCTTCAGACTTTTTACGCTCGGTGATATTGCGCATGACCGCGATGAAATGGATTGGATTTCCTGCGGCATCCTTCATCGGCGTTATTGTCATTTCCTCATCATAATCAGCACCATTTTTATGCCGATGGACAAGCTCTCCGTGCCACCCATTCCCAGCAAGGATTGTTTTCCAAATGGTCTGGTCATATGCAGGATCCTGCTTTTCTGATTTTCCCAGATCACGCAAAGTCAAGCCAATCACCTCACTCGAGGGATAACCTGTCATTTCACCAAAGGCTGGGTTAACCCACTGGATGCGAGCGTCTTTATCAGTAATAGCCATGGCATTACTGGATGTGTTAAATGCCACATCCTTCAAATGCAGAATTTCCTGGAGGCTTGCCTGGGCAATCACTTGCCCTGCCAGATGGGCCATACGTTCCATCTGATCGACTTCTTCAGCCGACGGCTCGCGATGGGTAGCGTGATAAATATCAAAAGTACCAAGAACCTGATGCTCGCTATTTTTAACCGGTTGGGACCAGCAGGATTGAATCCCCGCTTTTTTGGCCGCATCACGAAAGCGAAATCCCACAGGCCAGAAGGTATAGCTCTGCATATCTGAAATGATGAACCGTTCGCCACGGCGCACAGCCGCGCCACAGGCACCAACACCCTCACCTATGGGCAAACCATTAATTGCCTGTTTATAAAAATCAGGCAAGCTAGGCGCTGCACCATAGTGCAAATGCTTGCCCTCTTTATCGAGCAGCAACATGGCGCACCAACACCCCGGATGCAGACGTTCAAACTCCTGTGTTAAGCCACTCAGAACAAGGGGTAAAGAGGCTCCGCGGTTAATGCGCTGCAAAATCTGGTTGCGGAAATTTAATTCTTCAGTCTGCTGACGCAGCCTAACTTCAGCTTGCCGACGCTGCTCACTGTCAATGCTGAGCAACATGCCCGCCAGCGCCAATGCCACCATGATTAGCCAGTCGTTACCCAGCGTGCTTGATGAAATGTCATGAGCAAAAAAAACCACGCCCGACTTCACCGCAGAAACTGCCTGCATCGCAGCCAAAGCCAAAAGCAATGCTACCCAGCGCTTGCCTAGGCGTAAAGCAGCCCAGACGATAGGCGGCGCCAGCCAATAAAAATCAATTGAATGGCCAATTACTGCAGCGAGCCACCCCCAAAAAACCATTTGCCCCACTAGAAGTGCGCTGGTAACCGTCCAGAACGCTTCGCTTATTTTTTGTTTCGAAAATGCTTCCTTGCTTGGATGGCCCCAGAGAAGAATCAACGGGGTGATAAAAATCACCCCCAGCACATCCACCAACCACCCAAAAAACAAACTGTTTAGCTGGGTTTCATGCGCCAGAATGCCACCCGATAACAACCCGGTGACGCCAACCCCTGCACTCACGGCGCTACCAATAAAGCCCCCATACACAATAAGCAACAGATAATCGCGCGCAGTCACGAGGGCAGCATCAAACACCTTATCGCGGGACAGCAGCCAAGCACCCAAATATGCGCCTAGCGTGCTCCCTATCGACACCAGCAGAACAGTCTCTCCCGAATAACCCAGCAATGCACTAGCGGCGAGTACACCCAGGAAAATCGCCCCAATGTAGCGTGGGTTGAGCAAGAGCATTGCCAGTGCGAATCCACTTGCTAGAAATAAAGCGCTACTGCCCTGCTCAAGGGTAAAAAAAGCAAGCGACACCCAGACTAAAGCCCCATGCATAACAGCAACGCTCAGTTGCCTTAGTGTTATCGCCAATAATCCATAAGTTCGTAATGAGTGCGGCATAAAAAGTCGGCGCTAGCGATACGGCGAGCCAGAAAAAACAGCGCAAGAAAGGCTGTTCAGCAAGCCATTGACAGCAGGGAAAAAAGCAGCACCCCTGGCGGGAAAAGATACTCTCGATACTCTAACGTCATGGGCGACTATCCAATAGCTCACCACCTCACACCCTGCAAGGAAAGTAGTTTTAAGAAACATGGCTTGCATGAAGCAAATTTCGTTCCATAAAAATTTTATTGTTTTAATTCATGCTATTACAATAAAACTGGTGATTTCCTTATTGCTTTAATTGTAAATAAAACCGACAAACTACCCGCAGCCCAACAACCGGGGTTTGCTTGGCATTGACACATTCCAACCATTGCATATTCATGCAATCTGGCTCGGTTCCCGCACTTCAATGAACATCAGAAAAATTGTTCGCGGAGTCGTCGGATAATTTATTTTTTTCCTGAAAAATAAAAACATCCGTGACAACAACAGGATGGCATAAAACAACCCATTTTCCGTTTGACAGGATGACGTAAGGCTTGTAGCATTCGCGGCCCTTGACGCTGGGTCGGTAGCTCAGTCGGTAGAGCAGCGGACTTTTAATCCGTTGGTCGCGAGTTCGAATCTCGCCCGACCCACCACTTTTGATAATATACTGCCAACCCGCTTCTTTGGGTTGTTAGCTCAGTTGGTAGAGCAGCGGACTCTTAATCCGTAGGTCGACAGTTCGAATCTGTCACAACCCACCAGTTACCTCTTCTACACCCTGCAGATGAGCGAACGGGTTTGCCGGGCGGCTCACCTTGGAGAACAAGCTCCGGCGGGCGGTGGAACACGAGGAGTTTGTGCTCCACTATCAGCCCAGGGTGGCTCTTGAGAATAGCCACATCGTGGGCGTTGAAGCCCTGATTCGTTGGAACGATCCCGAGACCGGATTGGTTCCACCCATTCAGTTCATTTCGCTGTTGGAAGAGACTGGCCTGATCCCGGAAATCGGAGACTGGGCTTTGCGCCGTGCCGTACAGGATCAAGGTCACTGGCTGGAAGCCGGCTTCAGCAACGCGACTTCGTAAAACTCGTGCAGCGCGCGGTGGAAGAACTTGGTGGCAAAGGATGCGGACTCGATCTCGAAATCACCGGGAGCCTGATCATGGAGGACATCGAAAGCAACATTCGCAAGCTCAAAGCAATCCGGGACATGGGGCTCAACATCGTCATCGACGATTTCGGTACCGGCTATTCGTCGCTGGCCTATCTTGCCAAACTGCCGGTGCATGCACTCAAGATCGACCGTTCCTTCATCATCACCATGCTGGACAATTCCGATTCCATGACGCTGGTATCGACAATCATCTCGCTTGCGCATTCGCTCAGGCTAAAAGTGGTCGCAGAAGGTGTGGATCAGGAGGTTCAGGCAAAGATACTGCGGCTGCTGCGATGCGACGAGATGCAGGGCCACTTGTTCAGCCGACCTATTCCATTTGATGAGATGTCGGCCCTGATCGGGAACTCGGGTACATTGGAAACTGGCGGCTAGATACCCATCTCACACCATGCGCGACAGGGCAGGCTTGCTCAGGAACTCCTCGACCGCATCGGATGGAATCGGAACGCTGTAGAGGTAGCCCTGCAATTCGTCGCACTTGAGCAGTTGCAGAAACTTGGCCTGCTCCCTGGTTTCCACACCCTCGGCGATTACCTTCAGGCCAATCGCATGGGCAAGGGAGATAATGGTCGAAACGATAGTCATGCTATGCGAACTGGTTGTCATCGTATCAACGAAGGATCGGTCAATCTTGAGTGCATGCACCGGCAGTTTCGCGAGATATCCCAAAGAGGAGTAGCCGGTGCCGAAATCGTCGATGGCAATCTTGACGCCCATTTCCCCGATGGCGGCGAGTTTCTTCATGTTTTCCTCGATGTCGTCCATGATCAGGCTCTCGGTGATTTCGAGATCGAGTCCGCATCCTTTGCCACCAAGTTCTTCCACCGCGCGCTGCACGAGTTTTACGAAGTCGCGTTGCTGAAGCTGGATTGGCGACACATTGACCGCTATGCGCAGTGCGGTCCCGTCCGGCAGGCGCCAGTTCTTTCCATCCGTCAGCGCCTTGCGTATCGCCCAGGGGCCGACCTCGAGGATGAGCCCTGTATTTTCGAGTATCGGAATGAATTCGCCGGGTGGCACCAGGCCACTGTCCGGACTCTGCCAACGAAGCAAGGCCTCGAAGCCGGCAATACTGCCATTTATGGCGTGTATCTTTGGCTGGTAATGCAGAAGAAATTGTTCCTGTTCGATCGCCTTGCGCAGCTTTTGCTCAAGCAACAGCGTTTGCGCGACCCGGGCATTGATTTCTGGCCGGTAGAAGAAGAACCGTTCCGCCGTTGCCTTGGCTTTCTTTACCGCGGCCTCGGCATTTCTGAACAGCGTATCGACATCTTCTCCGTCGTCGGGAAATATTGCGACCCCGAGCGCAGGCGTAATTCTGACTTCCTTGCCGTCGATCAAAAACAATTCCTTGTGGATTGCAGTCACCGATTTGTCGATCAGGTAAGGCAGGTTTTCAGGATCGCAAACGTCAACAAGAGCGCCGGCGAAGCAATCGGCGGAAACTCTCGCGAGAGACTCCACCTCCGGCCAAACGGCCTTGATGCGCTGTGCGACATCGTGCAGTAACCTGTCACCGACCTGCCGCCCAAATGTTTCGTTGATGAGACGGAACCGCCTGATATCGCCAACCAGGACAGCCACCCGCATGTTGCTTTTCCTTGCTGCGTCCAGCAATAACGTTATCCGCTCCTGGAACAGCGCTCTGTTGGGAAGCCCTGTCAGCGGGTCGTAGTGGGTCAGATAGGTGAGTTGCTCGTCCTTGGCAATGTGTTCCAGTGCAAAGGATATGTCGCCCGCTAGTTCATTCATCAGGCCCAGTTCATTTTCGTTGAAAAAATCCGGTTCCTTGGCGTACATCAGCATCACGCCGACGCAGACATCTTTGACCACCAGTGGCAGCGTAATACCCGAGCGGTATTCGTGCCGCAACGCCAATTCCCTGAAAGGGTTTTTGGGTGGATTCACCGCAATGTCATTCACAAAGAACGGTTTCTTCTCCGCAACCGTAAGTGCTATGAGGTTTGATGGCGATGCGCCGTGCGCATCCAGTGAAACGACGTATTCATCGGGTGCCTCCATCTCGAAGCCATGATGGGCAACGGCCCGCACCAGGCCTCTGTCGTAATCGACCATGCCGATCCATACCATGCCGAAACCGCCCTGCTCGACGGCAATTCGGCAAGCATCATGCAACAAATCATGCCGGTCACGCACCCGCACGATGGTCGAATTGATCTTGCTCAGAACCGCATGCAAACGGCTCAGATGAGCTATTTTTCTCTCCTGGTCGCGTCGCTCCGTGATATCGCGTGATATCCCGTCCATGCGGACAACCTTGCCGCTTGCATCCGTAGCGGTATGACCGCGGCTGTGGATCCAGCGTATCTCACCGCTCAGAGTCAGCGCCCTGTAATCGGATTCGAAGATTCCGCCTTGTGCTGCTTCATCCCATTCGGCCAGCACCCTGGCTTTATCGTCAGGGTGAATAAGATCGCCCCAGACGAAGCCCATGGCGTAGATTTCATTCGGAGTACGGCCGAAAGTGGTAGCGGCCGCCGGACTGACAAAGCAAACATGGCGCGAGGGCACCTCGACCGACCAGACCACGTCCGGCAACGTCGACACTACGCTACGTATTTGTTGGCGCAGCGTTTCAAGCTCGATATTCGGCTCCGTATGCTCCGCCATCAATTGCTTGAATTGTTTTGGCATGATTGCTCTCGGTAAATATTAGGATGTGGCCCAATATGCAGGTCATGCCGCAAACAGAAAAGATACAGAAGACGCAACTTTCATCTGCCACAGGGAAAAGACAGGTACAGTAGATGCAACTTGCGACAGTGACAGATTTGAGCCATCATGGGAAACGGTACGGCCCGCTCGCACAAAGCTGAACCGCATGAAAGAGGCTGCCATGACACTGTATGAGCAGTATGCGGATGAGATCTCAAGCAATATCGACAGGGGAATATTGCGCTCGGGGGATCGCATACCTTCGGTGCGCGATGCCTGCCGCAACCGCCGTCTCAGTCCAGGCACGGTGCAGAAGGCGTACCATCTGCTCGAGGACCGCGGAAAGATACATACCCGGCCCCGTTCCGGCTATTACGTCAGCGCCAACTGGCAAGGCTTTCCTGCGCAGCCTGAAGCTTCCCGGCCTGCCGCGACATCCACAGCGGTTAACATCAGCGATTTGGTGTTTCAACTGCTGGATACGACAAAATCCGAAGAGTTCATACAGTTCGGATCGGCCTTCCCTGCCCCGGAGCTTTTCCCGATGGCAAAGCTCGCACGTGCGCTCCATACCGCTGCGGGTCGCTTGAACCCCCAGAGCATCTACGCAAATATGACGCCCGGCAATCCCGAGTTAAGACGCCTGATCGCACGGCAATATCTTGAACTCGGATACAGCGTACCGACCGAGGAGATCATCATCACCAGCGGCGCTCTTGAAGGATTGAATCTGTGCCTGCAGGCAGTGACCCGACCCGGTGATCTCGTAGCGATCGAAAGTCCCTCGTTCTATGCCGCACTGGATGCGATCGAACGACTGGGATTGAAAGCGGTCGAAATACCCACTTGCCCGGGCCAAGGAGTTAACCTGACTGCGCTGGCAACGGCACTGGAGCGGCATTCGATAAAGGCATGCTGGCTCATGACCAATTTCCAGAACCCGCTCGGCAGTCTCATGCCCGACGAAAAGAAGCAGGAGCTGGTAAAGCTTCTAGCCTTGCACGATGTGCCCATGATCGAGGATGACGTCTACAGCGAGCTCTACTACGGACGGGATCGGCCCAAGCCGGCCAAGGCTTTCGATCTTAAGGGGCTCGTCATGCATTGTTCTTCATTCTCGAAATGCCTTGCCCCGGGGTACCGCGTGGGATGGACCGCCTCCGGGCGCTTCGCCGCACAGGTAGAGCGTGTGAAGCTGATGACGACCATCGCCACCAGCACCCCGTTGCAGGCGGCAATCGTCGAGTTTCTCAAGTATTCGGGATACAAACACCACTTGCGCAATTTGCGCCAGGAGTTGCAAGCTCTGCAAAATCAGATGCTGCACGCGATCGGCCAAAAATTTCCGCAGAGCGTCCATGTAACTCGTTCCGAAGGCGGGTATTTTCTGTGGGTCGAAATGTCTGAATCCGTGAATGCGCTGGAGGTACATCGTCGCGCCATGGAAAGAAAAATCACGGTGGCGCCGGGTCAGATTTTTTCGCCGCAACACAAGTTTGCAAACTGCCTCCGCCTGAACTATGGCCAAACCTGGTCGCCGCAGACAGAAGCCGCGATCACCACGCTCGGAGAGATCATTGCAGCTTTGACCTAACTTGCTGCCCGCTTCAGCGACCTTTTTAAATCGGCAGTTTGCGCATAGCCTGCTACCGTATAATTGCAAGCCTATCCTGTTATTTACTTACTCCCTGATTGAGGAACGAACGCCGATGGCCAAGCCCAACTATTCCTTTGAAAAACGCCAGCGTGATCTGGCCAAGAAGCAGAAAAAAGAAGAAAAACGCCTGCGCAAGCAGGGCACGCCGGACACTTCGGTGGACAATGTTCCTGCGCAGCCGGAAGGTCTAGCGCCCCAGCCGATAGACAGCGAGACTGCCTAGAAAATTAGGCCTTGCGACGACGAGCCGGCCAGCCTCGTCGAGCACCTGCCGCTCGCGGATAACAAGCTGCATTTTGGCGCACAGCGCCTCAAAATCGAGTAGCGTGAAAAATCGCAGGTTGGGCGTATTGAACCATTCATAGGGCAGGTCTTCAGAAACCGGCATGCGGCCATTCATCACCGCCACGCGGTTCTTCCAATAGGCGAAGTTCGGGAAGCTCACCACGGCTTCGCGACCGACACGTAACATCTCCGTCAGAAGCCGTTCTGTATGGCGTACAGTCTGTAATGTGCGTGACAGCACCACGTGATTGAACGTGCCATCGTCAAAGCCTGCCAAGCCCTGTTCCAGATCACCCTGAATCACATTAATACCTTGCGCAATGGCCGCCAAAACACCCGCTTCTTCGCGCTCAATGCCATAACCAAAGGCACCTCGCTCTTCAATCAAGCGCTTCAACAACGAGCCATCGCCACAGCCCAGATCGAGCACACGTTCATTGGGTTTCACCCAGCTCGCGATTAAATCAAAATCAGCGCGTTCGACAGTGTGCATCACAGAGTTATCCGTTGCAGATAGGCGGCCACAACCGCATGGTAATAAGCATCATCCATGAGAAAAGAATCATGACCATGGGCGCAATTGCTTTCAGCATAGGCAACCGATTGTCCGTTATGCACCAGCGCATGCACAATCTCGCGCGACCGAAAGGGTGCAAACCGCCAGTCGGTGGAAAAAGCAATGACCAGGAAGCTTGCCTGCGCAGGCGCCAGCGCCGCAGCCAGTTGTCCGTCATAGGCTAGCGCCGGATCAAAATAATCCAATGCTCTAGTCATGCGCAGATACGTATTCGCATCAAACAGACCAGCAAATTTATCCCCCTGATAGCGCAAATAAGATTCGATCTCGAATTCCACCTCAAAACTGTAGCTGCCGGCACCGGGACGCTGACGACGACCAAATTTTTCGGCCATCTGATCATCCGACAAATAAGTAATATGGCCCAGCATACGCGCCAATCGCAAGCCATTTAATGGCCGCACGCCATGCGCATAATAGTTGCCGCCATGAAAATCCGGGTCGCTCAAAATAGCCTGCCGCGCAATTTCATTGAACGCAATGTTTTCAGCCGAGAGCTTGGCGGCAGCAGCAATCACTAAACTATGCCGCACCCGCTCAGGAAAGCTCAGCGTCCATTGCAATGCCTGCATACCACCTAAGCTGCCACCAATCACGGCCGCCCAGGCATCAATACCCAGAGCGTCGGCCAAGCGTGCTTGCGTTGCCACCCAATCTTCAACCGTCACTACAGGAAAGTCTGCACCCCAGTGTTTTCCTGTTGCGGGGTTGACGCTAGCAGGCCCCGTCGAACCATGACATCCACCCAGATTATTCACGCCGACGATGAAAAAACGATCTGTATCCAACGGGCGGCCAGGGCCGATAATGTTGTCCCACCAGCCGATGCTGTCATTTTGATCTGCGTAATATCCTGCCACATGATGATGGCCAGAGAGCGCATGACAAACAAGAATCGCATTGGATTTGGCCGCGTTTAATGTGCCGTAGGTTTCATATACCAGATCAAAGCCAGGCAGCAACGCACCGCTTTTCAGCACCAAGGGTGCAGAAAAATGCGCCTGCTGAGGGAGGACTAGCCCGACACTTATCATTGTTATCTTAAATCACCTTACAGCCGCGCCATTAGCTCGGCGATTTTTTCAGGCTCATCGATTTTTAACAAGCGTGAGACATGCGGAGCCAAAAGGGCCGTATCTGACTTTAACACCTGTTGCTTGACCTCCAACAACTGCGCTGGATGCATCGAAAATTGACGTAAACCCATGCCGAGCAATAGGCGCGTTAATTTGGGATCACCCGCCATTTCACCGCACACAGAAACCTGCAGCCCGGCGCGCGCGCCAGCCTGCAAGGTTTTGAGAATCAGTTGCAACACGGCCGGATGCAATGGGTCGTACAGGTGGGCCACCGCCCCATCGCTGCGATCAATGGCCAGCGTGTATTGAATCAAATCATTCGTGCCGATCGACAAAAAATCAAGATGCCGTAAAAACGGGCCAAGCACCAAGGCCGCCGCAGGAATTTCTATCATGCCCCCTACTTCAATATCCGCCGCAAATTTATGCCGTGATTCGCGCAGTTGCGCTTTGGCTTGTTCGATCAAGGCCAGCGTTTGTACAATTTCTTGCGCATGCGCCAGCATAGGAATCAACAATCGGACTCTGCCATGTTGCGAAGCTCGCAAAATTGCGCGCAACTGGGTAAGAAAAATCTGTGGCTCCGTGAGGCAAAATCGAATGGCGCGCAAACCCAGTGCGGGGTTAGGAGAAAGATGATCGCCTGCGCGGTTTCTTAATGCGCGCGCCTCTTTATCGGCACCAATATCCAAAGTGCGTATCGTGACCGGCTTACTGGAAAACACCTTCACTACCCGCCGATAGGCCTCATATTGTTCATCTTCATCGGGCAACTCATCGCGGTTCATGAAGAGAAATTCCGAGCGGAACAAACCGACGCCATCAGCGCCCACTTCTTTAGCCCGCTCAGCATCCTGCGGCAATTCGATATTGGCATGCAGCTCGATCAGCTCGCCATCCAGGGTAGCGGCACGCGCCGTCTTAAGACGCATGAGCTTGCTGCGCTCCAGCTCAATACCTGCCTTTTTGAGCCGGTATTCTTCCAGCACGCGCGCATCCGGATCAACAATCAGCATGCCGCGCGTGCCATCGAGAATCAGCAAATCATTATCCTGGATCAGCGGCCGCGCATTTTGCATGCCGACCACAGCTGGAATCGCCAGGCTGCGCGCAACAATCGCCGTATGTGAAGTCGCCCCGCCCGTATCGGTGACAAAGCCGCCGACTTTCAAATTCTTGAATTGCAGTGTATCTGCCGGAGAAAGATCATTCGCAACCAGAATCAATTCAGCATCAGGTGTGATCTTTCGACTGGCAATCTTGCGCGGTTTGTTTTGTAATATGCGCAAGACACGCTCAACCACTTGCGAAACATCGTGCTTGCGTTCCCTCAGGTAGGCGTCTTCGAAGGCATCAAACTGCGCAGCCACTTCCTGCATCTGTTGCACCATCGCCCATTCGGCATTGCAGCGGCCATCACGGATCAATGTGTGCACGCCAGCGATCAAATCCGGGTCGGCCAGTAACATGGAATGCAGATCAATGAACGCAGATAGCTCACCCGGACTGCCCGCATTATTCGCCTCTTCGCGCAAAGCATCCAGCTCGCCTATTGCAGTAGTTAGAGCAGCATCCAGCCGTTTCAACTCATCGGCGACATCTCGCTCACGCAGCTGATACTGCGTCACCTCCAGCACCGCATGCGAAACCAGATGCGCATGGCCAATGGCAATGCCTCCCGATACCGCCAGACCATGCAGCGTAAAGCTCATGATGGTTAATCAGCCTCGCCGAAGCGATCAGCAATCAACAACAACAAGCTTTGCAAGGCGTCATCCTCTTGCTCGCCGCTTGTGATCACCATGACTTTTGACCCCTTGCCCGCAGCCAGCATCATCACGCCCATAATGCTTTTAGCATTGATGCGGCGCCCACCTCTTTCCATCCAGACTTCGCACGGAAAACTGCCTGCCAGCTGCGTCAGCTTGGCAGAGGCACGTGCATGCAAGCCCAATTTATTGACAATTTCAACTTCTGTTTGTGGCATATCAGTGGTCCACTATGTTGAGCACGCCATCACGCCCCCCCGCAATCGCACGGGTAATCAGCGTTTCCATGCCTTTATCACGATAAGTCAACGCACGTAGCAGCATGGGCAAGTTCACACCAGCCAACCCTGCAATATGCCCAGGCACTAGCAATTTGGTGGCGATATTGGATGGCGTCGCCCCATAAAGATCGGTCATGATCAGCACCCCCTCGCCCGTGTCTACCAGCCGCAACATGTCGCGCGCCAGCGGCAGAAGATCCAGCGGATCATCCTGCAGCGAAACCCCGAGTTGGGCGATCTGCAACGGCCGCTTGTTCAGCACATGGCAAGCACATTGAATCAGGGATTCACCGTAGGTAGCGTGGGTAATCAGGAAAAGGCCAATCATGACTTTATTCTAGCAGCCTGTCATTCGGGATAGGCAGGGGACGTTGTTGATCCGTTGTTGATCCGTTGTTGGCTCGAGTGTTGTCAAACGTTTCCACTTTAAGTCGCGCGCGCATCGCGGGTGTGGCATCCACCGTGCCGTCAGCGCCGACTTTTAGCGCAGCAACTATGCCCAGTTTTCGGGCTTGTTGCAACCAATCCTTGCCGGCGATGAACAGCGGTTTGGACAATGCGTCAGAGCGCATGCCCGCTGCTGCGCCTGGTGCAATCAAGATCGTCACGGCCTGTGTGCCGTCCGCCGGACGGCCTGTGCGCGGGTCAAGCAAATGGCAATAGCGGCGGCCTCCGCTTTCGAAATACCGGTGATAGTCGCCTGAAGTGCCAATCGCCTCTCCGTCGCGTAATTCAAGGCTGGCCAGAGCGGCCCCACCCACCTGTGCGGGACGCGGATGCTGGATGCCCACGCGCCATGGCGTGCCGTTTTTTGTACCCAGCGCCATGACGTTGCCACCAATGTTGATCAATGCATTATGTACGCCCGCTCGGCGAAGAATAGCCGCCGCATGGTCGAGCGCCACGCCTTTCAGATAGCCGCCAAAATCAAGCGCCACGGCATTGTTACGACTCGTGACACGCCACCCTTCCAGATGCAGATCGGCGATGGATGGTCGCTGTGCCAGCAGCGCCTTGAGCGCCGTTTCATCCGGCAGATGCGGTACGATCTCATCGGCCTGAAAACCCCACAAGGCAATCAGGCGACCAATACCGGGATCGAACAGATAATCGCTGGCTGCTGCGATCGCCTGGGTTTCTCGAATATAGCCAGCAAGCTCGGGCGATACATCAAAGGGCTTGCCCATGGCAATCGCCGCATTCAGCGAAGAGAGCTCGGACGGTTGCCACGCATGGTAGGTACGATGCAGACGATCAAATTCCGCCAGCACCTGATTGCCTGCCGCGCGAGCCTGTGCTTCGGGCACGCCAGTGATCAGCAGTTCAACACGGGTACCGAAAACAAAAGATTCCTGCCGCCAAGGCGCGGATGGTGCGCAGCCGGTGAAAAACGCCACCGCAACGCAAAGCGCAAACAGCCATATCAGGCGCGTGCGCACTCCCGCTCCAGCGCGTCCATCAGCATGCCCGCTACATCGAATCCCGTCTGCTGCGCGATCTCGACAAAACAAGTAGGGCTGGTGACATTGATTTCGGTGAGCTTGTCGCCAATCACGTCCAAGCCGACAATCAGCAAGCCGCGCGCCCATAAAGTCGGCGCTAGCGACACGGCGATTTCCTTATCCCGGGCTGTCAGTGCACGTGCCACACCAGTGCCACCCGCCGCCAGATTGCCACGAGTTTCGCCATGCATAGGAATGCGCGCCAGACAATACGGCACCGGCTCGCCGGCAATCAGCAAAATGCGCTTGTCCCCTTCGCTGATGGCCGGCAGATATTGTTGCGCCATAATGCTGCGTGCGCCAAAGTGGGTGAGCATCTCGACAATCACATTCCGATTCGGGTCTTGCCGCCGCACATGGAAAATACTGCTGCCACCCATGCCATCCAGCGGCTTGAGAATCGCCTCGCCCAATTCATTGATAAAGTCATGCACATCCTTGGGATGACGTGAGATGAGCGTCGTTGGCGCAAGTTGCGCAAACTCTGCAATCGCCACCTTTTCCGAGTGATCGCGTATCGCCCGGGGACGATTGAAGATGCGTGCGCCCTCGGCCTCAGCACGTTCGAGCAGCCAGGTCGCCGTGATGTATTCAAAATCGAACGGCGGATCCTGGCGCATCAATGCGACAGAAAATTCCGTCAAGGGCAGACAGGTTTTTTCGGTCACTGAAAACCATGCCGCATCATCTTCTGTGAGTCGGATTTTCACCGCATGCACCATGGTTCGGCCATCGCGCCAATGCAAGGCTTCGCGCTGTATGGTCCACACCTCATGGCCGCGCCTTGCCGCTGCGCGCATCATGGCAATGCTTGAATCCTTGTAAGCCTTGAGCGCGGATAGCGGGTCAACAATGAAGGCGATTTTCATCTGTATCCCCTCGTATGAGTCCACGAGAAACGGAGACAATAATCAACCACGTTCATCCTTGGGTCGAAGGCAATCATGCCGCCTCCGCAGGTGCTGTCCGCTCAAGCTCGTACGCTGCTGCCAGCAATGCCAGTCGCGCCACCACACCATACGCATAAAACCGATTAGCAGGTGCATCCGGGTCCATGCGGGCATCGGGTAACGAACATGCCGTGGCAAACCCCAGCGGCTTGAAATGCATACCCGGCGCATTGAGATTTTCATCCGTGCCACGCGATGCATTAACACGATAAAACCCGCCAACCACATAGCGATCAATCATGTACACCACGGGTTCCGCCGTGCCTTCATCCACACGCTCAACCGTTGGTACGCCTTCCTGAATAATCACATCCGTGACTTGCAGACCTTCTTTGACCACCGCCATTTTATTGCGCTGCTTGCGGTTGAGTTGCTTCACTTCGCTGGCATCCTTCACCGTCATGATGCCCATGCCATAAGTGCCCGCATCGGCCTTGACGATGACAAAGGGCTCGTCGGTTATGCCATATTCCTTGTATTTGAGGCGCATGCGGTTAAGCAGCTTATCGACACTGCCAGCCAGACACTCTTCGCCTACACGCTCATGAAAATTGATTTCACTGCACACTTCAAAGTCCGGATCAATCAACCAGGAGTCGATGCTTAATTCGCGCGCGAACGATTGCGCGACATCACGATAAGCCGCAAAGTGCGCCGATTTTCGCCGCACATGCCAGCCTGCCCACAGCGGGGGAATAACAAACTGTTCCTCCAGGTTCAGCAAAATTTCCGGCACGCCGGCGGAGAGATCATTGTTCAGCAGCACCGCGCACGGGTCAAACCCTTCCAGGCCCAAACGCCGGCCATCGCCGCCAAGGCGCTTCAAGGGCTCGAGTACGAGGCGCTGGCCATCAGGCAAATCAAGCGATGTTGGCGCGGTTATTTCCGGCAGCAGCGAGCCGATGCGCACATTCAGCCCGGCATGTTGCAGAATGTTTGCCAGCCGTGCCACATTCATCAAATAGAACTGATTGCGCGTGTGATTCTCGGGAATCAACAAGAGGTTTCTGGCCTCAGGACAAATTTTCTCAACCGCTGCCATGGCGGCTTGCACGCATAAAGGCAGAAAATCCGTATTGAGGTTATTAAATCCGCCAGGAAACAAATTCGTATCCACAGGGGCGAGTTTGTAACCGGCATTGCGCAAATCAACTGACGCATAAAAAGGTGGAGTGTGATCCAGCCATTGCGTGCGCAGCCAACGCTCAACTGTTGTTTCGTTATCCAGAAAGCGCCGCTCTAGATCAAGCAGAGGCCCCGTCAGGGCGGTCGTGAGATGTGGAACCATAATTATTTCTTCCTTTGATCACTGCGAATCATAAATGTCTTTGTCCGCAGATTTTTTGATATTTTATGTTGTGCGATGTTACACGACTCACTGACCGACAAACTCGACAAAGTCTTCGGGTAACAAGACATGCTCCAGACTGCGTTGCGAAAAAATAAAGCGCCCGTCGCAGACAAAACCCAGCTCGCGCCAATCGACTGCATTCAACCAATCGGCCAGCTGTTGGCATTGCTGTACGGTCAAATCGGCCCGATGTGGAAATAAAGCCAGCACGGCGCCATCGTAGTTAGTGCAGGAATGCAGAAAAAACGGCTGCGCGTTGCGCGTACGGCCATTCACATAAATGCGCGGCGCGGCAGAAACATGATGCCGGCGCCCCCATTGCCACCAGTTAGATTCGGTGAAGATCGTCACCCGTCGTTGCAACAGGCGCTGTTTGAAGGGTTCCAGATAATCCATGGGTGCTGTTCTGCGGCCTGCGCTCACCCCATCATCCAGATAAATCATGCGCCGCGTTTCGCCGGTTTGTGCCGTTTTCGAGCAGACAAAATCCGCATTACCGAGTTCAACATGCGTAAAAATTTCATCCGCGCCCGAGACAGCACCCACTTTGACAAAAAACACGCGCTTGAGCGGCACGGAATAAATTGCGCGAGTAAACATCAATTGTCCGTTCGCCAGCACCATACGACGCCCATCGTGCAAACGATGACTCAGATCGCCTTTCTCGAATCGCCAAATCGCGCAATTGGGCGTTGCACCGGCAAAAATCCGCGCATCGCCCAAGTCTTCAAAATGAGTGATCGTGCCCTGCTCAAACAGCCAAGTGTTCAGCCGTGCGGCACTCGTGGCTTTCAAAAAATCACGTGGCGTGATGAAGATCATCTCGCCGCCTACGGCGAGATGACGCACGGATTTTTCGATGAAATGCAGATACAGATTCGCATGCCCATCCAGTAACCGCGAATGTAAATACTGGCGCGTTGTCGGCGCAATATCACGCGCTTTCACATACGGCGGATTGCCAATGATCGTAGCGAACTGCTCGTGCTCCGGATAGCTGAAAAAATCACTATTGAGCGCGTCTGGCGGACAGTGTGCTGCATCCAGTTCAATCGCCACACAACCAGGAAGACGTGCAGAAAACGCCCCGTCGCCACAGGAGGGTTCGAGCACGCGGCCTGCGTTCTTGCGCAGGGACAGCATGCGCTCTACCACCGAGGGTGGCGTGAATATCTGGCCCAATATAGTGATATCGCGTGCTAGGGGTGTACTCATCGCCGTATCACCAGCGCCGATTTTTGCGCCCGCTGCCCTGCACTACCTTCGGGTTGCCGGCGGGGATTTTTTGCAAAGTGACGCAGCTTCAAAACCAGAAGATCAGAACGTGCCGATCACCCACATGGGCACGCTCAACCTTGTGCCACCAATCGCATCGTCGCGCACCCAGCTGCCATCGCCACGATTATCGATCAGGTAATACGGCACGCCGTGCGGCGGCGTCACTTTCACCATGTACAGCTTGCCGTGGACGCGGTATTCCTCAACCTTGTCTTCGCCACGTTTGCTAATGGTAACCTGGGGTTCAAGCGATTCATCCACGACACCGGCCGGTGGTGGCGGTGGCTCGGGCAGCGGTTCCAGTTTTGGTGGCGTGCTTTGCGCTGCAACAGTCAGCGCAAACAGTGAGCAAAGGACAAATAAATAACGGCGCATGGCGGTTTCCTTAAAGGGCAGTGCATTGCAGTGAATCAGGTTGCAGTGTATCAAAGGTTGAGCAAGAGCTCGTGCTCTTCGGGCAGATGGGCAAATCCACGCGCCTCATAATGATCAAAAATCGCATCCAGAATACTTTGCGGATCATCGATCACCTGAATCAGCTTCATGTCATTGGCATGAATCATGCCATCAGCCACCAGACGGGTACGTAGCCAGTCAATCAGGCCAGCCCAGAATTCACTGCCCACAAGAATGATGGGGATGCGCGGGCTCTTTCCGGTCTGGATCAGCGTGAGTGCTTCGAGCAATTCATCCAGCGTGCCAAAACCACCGGGCATCACCACATATGCCGCCGCCACTTTGACGAACATGTATTTGCGGGCGAAAAAATGGTGAAAACTCTGCGAAATATCTTGATAGGGATTCTGCTTTTGCTCATGCGGCAACTGGATGTTAAGGCCGACGGAAAGACTTTTCCCCGCAAACGCCCCTTTGTTGGCAGCCTCCATCACACCGGGACCGCCACCCGAGATGACAGAAAAACCGGCATCCGAGAGCATGCGCGCGATTTTTTCGGTCAGCCGATAGACCTCGGAATCCGGCGCGAGACGCGCACTGCCGAAGATCGACACCGCGGGCCGCACCGTCGCCAAACGCTGGGTCGCCTCGACAAACTCTGCCATAATGCCAAACACCCGCCAAGCCTCGCGCGAATCGCTTGTGGTCTGTGCTGCGGGGGGTACTTCAAAGCCTTTCGGCAACTTGTTTTTTGCACTCACTTTTATCTCTCCATGCCTACTTTACTACTCGTCGACGGCTCGTCTTATCTCTACCGCGCCTTTCACGCCCTGCCCGATCTGCGCAATACCGCGAATGAACCCACGGGCGCAATCCGCGGCGTGCTCTCGATGCTGCGCGTGTTGGAAGCCGACTATAAGGCAGATTACCGCGCCGTGGTGTTCGACGCCAAGGGCAAGACTTTTCGCGAAGACTGGTATCCCGACTACAAAGCGCACCGGCCCTCCATGCCCGAAGACCTGGCAGCGCAGATTCCGCTGCTGCATGAATGCATCCGCGCGGCGGGCTGGCCATTGGTGATGATCGATGGCGTCGAAGCCGATGACGTGATTGGCACATTGGCACATGCGGCCACCCAGTCCACCATCGACTGCATCATTTCGACCGGTGATAAAGATCTGGCGCAATTAGTGAACCATCATGTCACGCTGATCAACACCATGAGCAACGAAACGCTCGATGAAGCGGGCGTGCTGGCGAAATTTGGCGTGCCGCCGGAACACATCGTCGATTATCTCGCACTGATGGGCGACGCGGTAGACGGCGTGCCGGGAGTGAATAAAGTCGGACCCAAGACTGCCGTGAAATGGCTCGCTCAATATGGCTCGCTGGATGGCGTGGTCGCACACGCGCAAGACATCAACGGCGTGGTGGGTGAAAATCTGCGCCAGCATCTGGATTTTTTGCCGTTGGGCAAAAAGCTGGTTACGGTGGTATGCGATCTGGATTTACCCGTTGCTATCCCTGAGCTCACGCCGCAGGCGCCTGATACCGACAAACTACACGAACTCTTCACTCGCCTGGAATTCAAAAGCTGGTTGCGAGAATTAGACGCGGCGCAAAAAGAAGGGCGCGACACAGAAAACAACGCGGCGCAAGGCAATTTTCCAGGTGGCAAGGCACGGGAAAGCGCGCTTCGCGCCGTCTCACCAGCGCGCCCCGAAGGAAGTACCCTTGGGGTGCCGACTTCCGAGCCCAACCGCAGCGGCTATGCCTGCATCCTTGATGCAGCGCAACTCGACGCCTGGCTGGCACGGCTGATGGCGGCCGAACTCGTCGCGCTGGATACCGAAACCACCGGCCTTAACCCGATGCAGGCGCAGCTCGTAGGCATCTCGTTTGCGCTGAGCGAAGGTGACGCAATCCATGCTGCCTATCTGCCACTCGGTCACAGCTATGCCGGCGCCCCCACACAACTGCCACTGGCCGAGGCACTGGAAAAGCTACGCCCCTGGCTGGAGTCAGTCCGGCATAAAAAACTTGGCCAGCATCTCAAGTATGACCGACACATTTTTGCCAATCACGGCATGCACCTCGCAGGCATCGTTGAAGACACACTGCTCGAATCCTATGTGCTCGAATCCGACAAGCCGCACGACCTTGGCTCCTTGGCCGCGCGGCATTGCGATTTAAAAACGCTGAGCTATGACGACATCACCGGCAAGGGTGCCTCGCGTATTTCCTTTGCCCAGGTCGACATCCTCCGCGCCACCGAATACGCCGCTGAAGATGCTGATGTCACTTGGCAAGTGCATCAGGTGCTGCGTCCGCAACTCGCCGCGGAACCGGCACTGGAAGATTTGTATCGTGAAATGGAACTGCCCGTCGCCGAAGTATTGTTTCGCATCGAGCGCAACGGCGTGCTGATTGACGCCGCCGCACTCACCCAGCAAAGCCACGAGTTGGGCCGCAAGATGCAGACGATCGAAGGGGAAGCGCACGCGTTGGCGGGCCAGCCTTTCAACCTCAATTCACCCAAGCAACTCGCCGAAATCTTGTTCGCCCGGCAAGCCTTGCCGGTGGTCAAAAAAACACCTTCGGGCGCGCCATCGACGGATGAAGAAGTGCTGGAAAAACTCGCCGAAGATTATCCACTGCCGAAAAAAATTCTCGATTACCGCAGCCTGGCCAAACTTAAAAACACCTATACCGACAAGCTGCCGCAAATGGTCGAACGCAGCACGGGCCGCGTGCACACCAGCTTTTCGCAAGCCGTGGCGGTCACTGGGCGGCTCGCCTCCAGTGAGCCCAATCTGCAAAACATTCCCATCCGTACGCCCGAAGGCCGGCGCATCCGTTCTGCCTTCATCGCCCCGCCCGGCCACCGTATCGCCAGCGCCGACTATTCGCAGGTCGAGCTGCGCATCATGGCGCATTTGTCGAACGATGCCCGTCTGCTCGATGCGTTTGCCAAAGGTGAGGACGTGCACCGCGCCACAGCTGCCGAGATTTTCGGCATTACGCCCATCGAGGTAGCGAGCGAACAACGCCGCGCCGCCAAAGTCATCAACTTCGGCCTGATCTACGGCATGAGCGCCTTCGGCCTCGCCCGCGAATTGAAGCTGGACCGCAGCGCAGCGGCGGCCTACATGGATCGCTATTTCGCGCGT
>SCUZ01000105.1 GCA_004322535.1 Rugosibacter sp. | reverse complement strand
CGCAGCGGGGCAAGCAACGCTAAATGAAAGCGATCGCATGCGCCTATTTGCCTGGCGCTCGATTATTTCCAAACGCTCGCGCGAAGCCAGCCAGCAATTGATGGATTTTGCTGGCGCAGGCGCCAGCTTTGAACACGAGCCAATGCAACGCTTTTATCGCGATATGTACATGATGGGGCAGCATATTGCGCTGAATTTTGAAACCGCGATGCGCAACTACGGTCGTAACCTGCTGGGCTTACCTCCGGACTCCGTACTCTATTAATTTTGCAGAAGCCCAGGTCAGTCAATCTACCCGCGCTCGCGCTTTCAGCATTGGCGTGCTCTGGCATGTCGCCACGCAAAGGCTACGTGTTCCCCGGTTATCCCCAAGGGTCAGGTGTAGAAATCGCACCCCCGGCAATCGACTGTCGTACGCTACGCCTGCGCATCTTAGCGCATTTTTTCTACCCGCCCCGATGCGCAATGTCCTCGGGGCGATTTTCACCGACAATAGCGGACTGTCTTATTTCCCATGTCCATCCATGTCAACCTCGTCTCGTTTTGCGATGACCTTATCGGTCACGTTATCAATAACCACGATTTTCCTGCCTTACCCCGCTCGGGCCGAGTCCCTGGCTGAATCTCAGCCTCCCTCCCCGGCCAAACCATTAACAGCCGATACCATTGTCGTTTCCGCCACGCGGCTTGAGCAATCCGCCTTTGATTTGCCAATCGCTATCGATAGTGTCAATCAAACGCAATTACAAAATGGCCAGTTGCAGATCAACCTGTCCGAATCGCTTGCTCGCATCCCTGGCATCGTCGCGCAGAACCGGCAAAACTATGCGCAGGATTTACAGATTTCATCGCGTGGCTTTGGTGCACGCTCCACCTTCGGCGTGCGCGGTTTGCGCCTGTACAGCGATGGCATACCCGCAACGATGCCTGACGGTCAGGGCCAAGTTTCGCACTTCGATCTCGGTTCCGCCGCTCGCATCGAAGTCATGCGCGGGCCATTTTCCTCGCTCTACGGTAACTCGTCCGGGGGGGTGATTTCGCTATTCACCGAAGATGGCGCACCCGGTACGGCGATCTCGCCTGGCGTTACCTTCGGCAGCTACGGTACACAGCGCATTGGCACAAAGATATCCGGCGACACCGGCACGCTGAATTATGTGGCCGACATCGCATCGTTTCGTACCGATGGCTACCGCGACCACAGCGTGGCTAAACGCGACACGTTCAACAGCAAATTCAAATGGAAGCTGGATGCCGATTCAAAACTAACCCTGGTCGTCAATGCCGTCGATATGCCCAATGCCGATGACCCGCTGGGGCTAACCCGCGCGCAATTCGAGGCTGATCCGAAACAGGCTGGCACCAATGCACTGCTCTACAACACGCGCAAGAACGTCGCCCAGCAACAGCTGGGCATAACTTACGAGCGAAAAGTCGGCGCTGGCGAAACGGCGCATCTGATGGTGTATCGCGGCCAACGCGATACCACGCAGTTCCAGTCGATTCTCTCCACGGCACAAGCGCCCGTGACCCACCCCGGTGGCGTAATTGATCTGGTGCGTGACTACTGGGGCGTTGATGCCCACTGGACGCATCGGGGTGAGTTGGCCGATGTGCCACTGACGGCAACCGCTGGCATCAACTACGATAATCTCGATGAAGCACGCAAGGGCTTTCGTAATTTTCTGGGTGCACCTGCCACGCCGAGCGCGATTGGTATCATGGGCGCCTTGCGGCGTAATGAAGACAACCGCAT
The DNA here is from genome assembly GCA_004322535.1 of Rugosibacter sp. Taxonomy (GTDB): domain Bacteria; phylum Pseudomonadota; class Gammaproteobacteria; order Burkholderiales; family Rhodocyclaceae; genus Rugosibacter. The sequence continues at coordinate 2,435 of SCUZ01000105.1, read as the reverse complement.
TTTCAACTTTGATCAATATGCGCAACTGCAGTGGGAGCCGTCCGAGCACTGGCTGCTGCTGGCCGGTCTGCGCAACAGCCAGGTCAAAGTGAAGTCACATGACAAATACATCGTTGCTGGCAATGGCGACGACAGCGGCTCTACCGATTTTTCTGCGACCACACCGGTGCTCGGTCTTACCTGGCGGGCAAATCCGGCGTTGAATGTCTATGCTTCTTACGGGCAGGGCTTTGAGACACCGACGATGAATGAGCTCTCTTACCGTCCGGATGGGACCACCGGGCTCAATCTGGCGCTTAAACCCGCCAAGAGCGATCACTTTGAAATCGGTACAAAAATGCTGCTCGGCCAAAGGACGCGCCTGAATGCCGCTGTGTTCCTTATCGAGACCCGCAATGAAATCGTCACCGCAAGCAATACCGGCGGACGCGCCACATTCCAGAACGTCGATGGCACGCATCGCAAAGGATTCGAGTTGAGCCTGGAAAGTGACCTGGAAAACAATTTCGCCGTGGCGGGCAGCTACACTTTCCTGAACGCCAGATACTCAGAAGACTTTCGCTCCTGTCGGATTGCCGGTTGTACGCTAGCGACTTCAGTCACGATTCCCGCCGACAATCGCATGCCGGGAATTCCGGCAACGTCGATCTATGGCGAACTTTCCTGGAGGCATCCGGCAAGCGGTTTTGCCAGCGCCCTCGAAATGCGGCATGTCGGCCGGGTGTATGTGAATGACGAAAACTCCGATGCCGCCGCTGCCTACACAATCGGCAACCTGCGTCTCGGCTTTGAGCAGAAAACTCTCGGCTGGAAGCTCAAGGAATTTCTCCGTATCGATAACCTCTCGGACAAAAAATACGCTGGCTCGGTGATCGTGAATGAAGGCAATGCACGCTACTTTGAGCCCGCCCCGGGACGCAACTGGCTCGCCGGAGTTTCTGCCGCGTATTCTTTTTGATAGTGTCAGTCTGGGAGATTCAGGCCTTGCCTTTGGTATCTTGAACCACTTTGATTGCCTCGACCGGGGCGATGATGTTAACTTCATCACCTATGCCCGGCAACCCATAGTTCATGCCAAAGTCAGAGCGCTTGATAGTGGCTTCAATATTTGCGCCGCATACCTCGCGCGGCAGCATGGGATGCTTGCCGCAACTGATCATCACCGCCAGCGTGACAGGTTTGGTCACGCCCAGCAGGGTCAGCTCACCAGGAATGAAATAGACTTTAGCTTCGACAGGTAGCTGAAACTCGGGAATCACGAAGCGCATGGTGGGAAATTTATCGGTATTCAAGAAATTCTCGCCACGCATGTGCTTGTTCCAGTCCTCCAGCCCCATATCCACCGAGGTGGTATCAATGACAATATTTGCAGATACTTTGCGTTGCTTCGGATTAGCCTGATCATAATTGATCATGCCTGTCGTCTTGTTGAAACGCCCGCGCTGAATGGTGAAATTAAAATGTTCCACCTCAAACACCGGGAAAGTATGGCGGCTATCCACCGTATAGGTTTCTGCATAGACTGTCGTCGCAATGGTGAATAATGCGCTGGCTTGCAAAAGCATTTTCAAGATTCTGGGACTTTTCATTGGGATTACCTGAAGGTTGAACGAAAGCCGAAATATACCGCTCTCGGGACGCCCGGTGCGTAAAAAGTTTCATGCTGCCATTGACCAGAATGGGTCTGGAACACGCCCGCCGCATCGAAAGGATTTTGCCCTAGCGCCCCGGCGCTCGCGTAATGCCGGGCGAAAATATTATTCACCCGGCCAAACAGCTCCCAGCCATGCTCAAGTCTCATGCGGACACCGAGATTAAGCACAGCATAGCCCTTGGCCTCGCCGCTACCGAAAAATGCACCGACTGCCTGATGCGCATTGTTTTCATTGCCGCGCACATATTGCCGCGAATATCCCATGGCATCCGCAGTAAGCCGCCAGCGATCATTGAAAACGTAATCTGCGCCCAGCTTCAGGCTATGCAATGGAATGCCGGGCAAACGATTGCCCGACTGGACACGGATTTCATCTGCCGCACATTGTGTATCCAGCCCACGCGCGCTGTTATTCGGCGAGAGCAAACATGCTGAGGATCGGTAAGTTGCGTTGACATAGCTATAACCGACGCGCCAGTCCAGAGCACCGTGTTGTGCCGACAAATCAAGTTGCACGCCGCTACGGCGCGTGCGGCCGAAATTAGTGAAATAGCCCTGGCTGGTGGATGTACCTACAAAGAGAATATCGTCGTGATTCTCAGCCGTGAACGCTGCCGCATTCCATTTCAGCGCGTCGCTCTGCCCGCGCAAGCCCGCTTCTAACGTACGCGTCACTACTTGCTTGAGGTAGGGATCGGATTGCATCGCATTCGGCAACGAACAAGGATTGGCCGAGTCGGCACAGCCCAGCTCGATTGGGCTGGGCGCGCGATTACCCTGT
>SCUZ01000104.1 GCA_004322535.1 Rugosibacter sp. | reverse complement strand
GAGGCAGCCGCACTTCCTTACCGTTGCGGGGGCAGCGCCGGAATTGATTTTCTGGATAGAAATATCGCACCGGCTTCCCGTTTCATCCGGCATGAAGACTCATGCGCGGACACCACGAACGGCATGCAGTATAGCAGGGGATTTTGACTTGGCTAAGTACCCAGCGCTACAGGTTGTTCGCGGGTTTTTAAGCTGTCATTGCAGCCCAGATCGCCAATCCTTGTGCGTTGAGATCGATATCTATGTTCAGAATGGATATCAATTCAGCATCACTCAAGCGCGAGCCATGAGCATGCGCTTCGGCGAGCAGGTAGTCGCGCAGTTTGGGGCTAATGGCTGCGCTAATGGCCTCATGTAAAGCATTTTTCGCCGTGCCGCCAATGCCGACTTCTCGTACTAAATCACGTGCAGCATCCTCGGCAATGCGGACAAAATCATCTAGGCGGCGCAACAGCTCCGGCGCATGCTGGCAAGGCGCTGGCAAACGCCCGAAATGCGTGAGATAAGCGGCCTCTGGTTGCAGCGCCAGAATGTGTTCGGTTGAGGCACGCAGCGCTACGGGATCAAATTGCGAAGGCGAGGTGGTGGGAAAGAGAAACGGCCGGCCATCAACCGCGAGCTCGCGATAGCTGATGCCCAGCGTGTCGCCAGTGAAAATACCTTGCGACTGTGTATCAAAAATAGCGATATGGTGTCGCGCATGGCCGGGGGTGTCGATGCACAGCAAGGCTCGATCCCCCAGATGCAGCGTCGTATTGTCGTGCGCCTCGATAATGCGCTCGGCAGCGACAGGCTGTAATTCGCCATATAGCTGCCGAGTCCGTTCCTTACCATACACGGCCTCAACTCCGGCCATCAGCTTTGACGGTTCGCTCATGTGTCGCGCGCCACGCGGATGCACCACTAGTTGCGCATTGGGGAAGGCGCCCATCATTACCCCGGCACCCCCTGCGTGATCGAGATGAATATGCGTGAGCATCACGTAATCCACTGCATCTGGCGTGAGGCCGAGGCTATCCAGCACAGCCAACGCAAGCGGCAGCGTTTCATAAGTGCCCGTATCAATAAACGCTGCGCGCCTGTTATGTACAATGAGATGCACTGCCACTAATTGCGGGCGCAGATAACCCGTATCAAAAGCATGGATGCCTTGCGCGTAAGTAATGAGTTCATTTTTCATGAGGCGGCATGTTATCAGTGGAAGATCGATACGCCTATCGATAACAGGTGAATCAGTCAAAAACAACTATTTTTCAAGCTTGTAGCGTATTCCGTATTCATCTTCTGCGTAGCCAAATAATTTTGGTGGTTTCCGCGGAGGGTTTGTGTCATCGGAATGAGCGGACTTGATAATTTTAAGGAGAGAGAAATGACCAATGCGAAGATTCATTGGCATCTTTTTGCGACAGCAACGATATGCACCCTGTATTGCTGGTTAGCGCCTGACGTAGCACAAGCTGAAACCTTGCCTGCGAGGCAGACCATGCCGAACCGGCCAAATATTCTCATCATCGTCGCGGACGATCTCGGTTACTCGGATCTTGGCGCTTTTGGCGGCGAGATCGACACGCCGAGCCTGGATGCCTTGGCAAAACGCGGAACCCGCTTAACTGGGTTTTATGTCGCCCCGACGTGTTCCCCAACGCGCGCGATGCTGTTGACCGGCAGCGACCATCACGAGGTAGGTCTTGGCACAATGGCAGAGATACTCACTCCGCGAGAGCGCGGTGCTCCAGGCTATGAAGGCTATCTCACGCAACGTGCTGCAACCTTGGCAGAGAGAATGCGTGACGCAGGCTACGCGACATTGATGTCGGGTAAATGGCACCTGGGCGCAGCTTCCGGCCAGACGCCAGCGAGTCGCGGTTTCGATCATTCCTTCGCCCTGTTGCAGGGTGCGCATAACCATTTCGGCGCGGATCAGGAGGGTGCCTACCTGGCTGCTGGCGCTGCCTCAGATTATCAGCTCGACGGTCAGCCGGTTCGTTATCCTGTGGGGGCTTATTCGGCTGATTACTTTACAGATCGCATGATCGCATTTCTCAGCGAACCTCGAGCCAGGAAGCCATTTTTTGCCTATCTTACGTTCACTCAGCCCCACTGGCCGCTACAGGCACCGGCCGGCCTGATAGCAAAGTATCGTGGCTGGTACGCCGATGGCCCTGATGCGCTTCGTGAGCAGCGGCTACAACGAATGAAAAAAATGGGGCTTATCCCAACTGATGTGATGGCTCACCCGGTAACTCATCCGGTAAATTCGCCGGAATGGTCGTCGCTAAGCCCGGCGGATCGGGCAATCGAATCGCGCAAGATGGAGGTTTATGCTGCGATGGTTGACCGCATGGATCAGAATATCGGCCGTGTGATATCCACGCTTCGCACGTCTGGTCAGCTCGACGATACGATCATTATCTTCATGTCCGACAATGGCCCGGAAGGCATGATCATGAACCGCCCCCCCGTCCTGAAGAGCGGACTGTCAAAATCCGTAAATATTGATGTTGATAATAGTCTCGATAATCTTGGGAATGCCAGTTCTTATGCAAGCTACGGTCCTTGGTGGGCTCAGGCTGGATCTGCTCCTTATCAGGGGACCAAGGAGGATACTACCGAAGGCGGCATCCACTCGCCGGCAATCGTTGCTGGTCCCGGAGTCCTTGCAGGCAAGCTGACCGGGGCGTTGTTGCATGTCACTGACATCACGCCTACGGTACTTGATGTTGCGCACATCGCAATGACTGATACAGTTGCCGGAAAAAAAGTCCTGAGACCTGAAGGCCGCTCCTGGGCTGCGTTGCTTGCGGGTCACACGACATCAGTTCGTTCAGCGCAGGATGTGACAGGATGGGAGTTGTTTTATCAACGGGCGATCCGTCGCGGAAACATGAAAGCTGTCTTTCTTCCCTATGCCTTGCCCCTTTTCCAAAGCAAACAGAGGAAGCCGGGTGAGCTGGTTGAATGGCAACTCTTTGATCTAGGCAGGGATCCCGGGGAAACTCATGATCTTGCGGCTGAACAACCCGGGCTTCTGCGCAATCTTGTTCTCGATTGGCAGAATTATGCTGCCGAGAAGGGCGTTGTTCTGCTGGAGGAACATGACCAGGCCCCAGCTGCGCTGGGCACCGGCCGATAATGTGGCGCAGGCTCAGTTTCCTTGTTGTCTTGCCATGCATTGCGGCACTCATGGTGACTAGTATTGCCACTGCGCGCGAGCGATCACAATGTGTAGTCGACAACGGCATGGTGTTTGTTCCTGCAGGACATGTTTCCCTGGGTCAAGACGCCGATGCTTCGACTGGGCGCAGGGTTTCTGTCGCCGGTTTCTGGATTGACAAGAACGAGGTCACGGTCGCACGCTTTGCGGCTTTCGTCGCCGCCACAGGTTATCGAACACAGGCGGAGCGCGATGGTAATTCGGCAGTATTCGTCGCTCCTGACCAGCTTTCCGGAGACTCGCCAGTGCAGTGGTGGCGTCTTGTTCGAGGAGCTAACTGGCGCTTTCCTCAGGGTCCTGCAGGCTCCGCGGCAAAACCCGACGAGCCTGTAGTGCAGGTCACATTGGAAGATGCGCAGGCATTTGTCCGCTGGGCGAAACGTGAGTTACCCAGCGAAGCCGAGTGGGAGCTTGCTGCTCGCGGTGGAGACACTGAGCCGCATACCCCTGCACAATGGGCATATGATCAGCAAGGCAGGCCGAAGGCAAATACTTGGCAGGGTTTTTTCCCCATAGTTAACGAGGCTGCGGATGGTTATGCAGGAGTTGCCCCCGTTGGGTGTTTCGAACCTAATGCTTACGGTCTTTATGACATGATTGGCAATGTATGGGAGTTGACTTTGGACAGCAAGAACAGTCACCCAATCATCAAGGGGGGGTCGTATCTTTGTGCATTGAATTATTGTTCAAATTTCAAGCCTGCCGCGCGCCTTGCCCAAGAAAAAAATCTTGGAACTTCACATATCGGTTTCCGGAGCATCAGGAGACCTGGTCAGTAATATGCGATGAGATGCACCGCACGGTTAACAGTGAGATGCTTTGGCAAAGGGGAGGGGCCGGTTCAGTCAAACGTGCAGGCGCCGTATCACCAGTGCCGACTTTTTACATTGGCGCTCAGGATGTTGAGCCCTGCCACTCTCGAAGGAGCATGTTTATGACAATCGGCTGGCTCTCAGTACTACGCAGGGTTCCATGGGCTCAGTGCATCAGCAACGCGCCCAAGGTGGCAGATGGCGCCAGAAAGTTGTGGAACGCAGCGGCCAAGAAGTCCTCTTCGCAGAAGGTTTCTGATTCAAGTCCGCAGCCTTTTGCCGCGTCTGAACCGCAAGCCCTGGCCAATTTGGACGCCCGTGCCACCGCAATAGAGGCGGCAGTGGCGGACCTGCACAGTCAAATGCTCGCATCCTCTGGGCTTGTTAAGGAACTCGCCGGGCAGAATACGCAGCTGATTCAGCGCATTGAAACCAATCGGGTGCGGGTGTTGTGGCTAAGCTCAGCGATTTGTTTGGCCGCAATTGTCGCGCTGGCTGGGCGATTTCTGGCGTTCTCGTCGTAGGGTTCCAGAAGAGAGAAGTTGCTCATGCGAAAAATTCTGCTCGTTGCCGCTATGGTGTTTGCGGGCTATGTCTATTTCAATAATCAGCATCACAATGAAGCGGTACAGATCGAAGCGCCATCTTCCGCCCCCAGCCAGAGTGAAGCTACCGCCGCGGCAACGATTGACAATGCGATTGCAAACAAAAAAAGTAAGGTGCAAGTTTCCGGTCAGGGAGTGGTCGTCAAGTTGCTACCGGACGATAACCAGGGCAGCCGACATCAAAAATTCATCGTCAAATTGGCGACGGGGGAAACCCTGTTGATTGCTCATAATATTGATCTTGCCTCGCGCATTCATGGCTTGAATGAAGGTGATCCGATTCAATTCCATGGCGAGTACGAATGGAACGAAAGAGGCGGTGTTGTGCATTGGACGCACAAAGATCCGCATGGATCGCATCCTTCAGGGTGGCTACAGCATCAAGGGGAAACCTATCAATAAAGTAAGCCGGGCATACAATGCGGGCAATAGGCATTTCAGTTTAGATCAGAAAAACATCGCCTCCTGAATGCCTATTTTTGCATTCTAAAGAATTCATAACACCCTACCGGAGATCAAGTGCATGACGTTAACGCATGAAGAAGCCATTAAACGTGCTGAATATATCGGGCAGATTGCCGAAGAGACACTATTTGAAGCAGATCGGGTTGGTGTCTATCCCGGAAAACTCAAGGATGCGATTTTCGAGACACAATTGCATCGTCTGCTACGCCCCAAGCGCTATGGTGGTTTCGGCTTGGGTTATGACACCCTGGCAGAGGTTACTCGCACCATCGCTCAGCACAGTGTTTCTGGTGCCTGGGTGGCATCCTTCATGCCAGTACATGAAGGTTGGGTCGCCTTGTTACCCCCCGAAGGGCGCGAAGAAATTTTTGCCAGCGATGAATTTGTTGCAGACATTTTTTTCCCCATGGGGACGGCCGAAGTGGTGGAAGGTGGCATAAGCCTGTCAGGTCAATGGAAATGGGGCAGCGGTATTGATTTTTGTGGATGGATAGGTTTGGGCGTGATCCTGGATGTTCCCGGGACGACGGCCGGGCCACAGCCGTGTCTTGCCACCATCAAGGTTGCCGAAGGCGAGATTGTGCGCGACTGGGATGCGATGGGCTCGCGAGCCTCCGGGAGCAATGGCATCAAGGTGGACAAGGTGTTTGTTCCTTGGCGCCGGGTGTTTCCTGCAGGTTCAGTTAAAAATTCGGGGCAACCGCTGGGCGGGGATTTCGATCCGCAAGAGCCGGTTTATCGTGTGCCCTACATGCCAGCTGGGGCGATGGCGACTTTTTCAGCGATTTCGGTTGGCGCTTCGCAACGACTGATCAAGGAACTGCACAGTCGAATTCATGGCCGTCAACGTGTCTTGCTCGGCATGAAGGAATGGGAATCCCCTGTGGCACAACGTAATCTGGGCGAGATAACCACTTGGGTTGAGCAGATTGAAGCCCTTTATACCCGCTATGGAAAACAACTTGCCGAATGGACCCAACAAGGTAAGGCACAGATATCTGAGGCAGAAAGCAGCCAGCTCGGCGCCTGGCGTGCCGTCATTGCACGCACCGCGTCACAAGTGGGTTTCAGAACCATCGAACTGCTAGGTGCTGCGTCTACCTACAAGGGCGATCTGGTGGAGGTTTTTGCGCGTGATTTGTTCATGATTTCGTTGCATGTCACTCAAAGTTTTGAAGATCACATGCTGTTTTATGGGCGCACCCAATATGGTTTAAGCGGTCATCCTATTGGCTAGTTTTCACTGATCAAATGATTTTTTTTGTATGGAATGCGCGCTTTTTCTTGCACTTGTCCAGGTGTTGTGGAATAATTCGCGCCTTCCGCTGCGGAGCGGTAGTTCAGTTGGTTAGAATACCGGCCTGTCACGCCGGGGGTCGCGAGTTCGAGTCTCGTCCGCTCCGCCAAAAATGCAATAAAAACCTGCAAAAAAGCGCTGCTTTGCAGGTTTTTTTTTGCCTATTTTCACTCATGTCTGAATTTAATCCTCGTGTAGCATGAATCGAGGGGTATTTTGTGAGATACGTGAGGCTGGGCGCCGTTGTGTTACATCCATTACTCACAGAGAGGATCGATTCATGAATGATTTTTCCACAACCCGGCAAACTTTGTTGACGACACTGGATATCAAGCTGATCGAGCAGACGAAAAGTCGCGTGGTGGCAACGATGCCGGTTGGCCCCAAAGTGCATCAGCCCTTTGGGTTGTTGCACGGCGGCGCATCCGTTGTGCTGGCCGAAACAGTCGCCTCTGTTGCCGCCTGCCTGAATCTTGATCCGAGCAAGGAAACTGCCGTAGGCCTGGAGATCAATGCGAACCATTTGCGTGGCAAGCGTGATGGTGTGGTGACAGCAACGGCCACGCCGATACATATTGGCCGTCGCACGCAGGTTTGGGATATACGGATTGTTGATGAAGACAATAGGCCGATATGTGTTTCGCGGTGTACCATGGCCGTGGTACCCGTTTCGGTGTGACGTGTTTGTGTTGCTCATCAAGCGTTGATGACTCTTAGTTGTTCAACAACCCTCAGGAGAATTTCATGAAACGAATCAAAGTAGCCGGATCAAATGATGTGAAGGAAGCGCAACTGCACGCGGTGCAGGCCAATGGACAATCCTTGCTGCTCACCCGTGTGCAGGGCAAGGTTTGCGCGATTTCCGGCAAATGTACGCATCTGGGTTTGTCCATGAAAGGCGGCAAAGTGGTTGATGGTGTGATCCAATGCCCCTGGCACGGATCGCGTTTCGATATTTGCACGGGCAAGAACATCAACTGGGCGAACTCCTTTCTCGGCATCCCCATGCCCGAGTTTATGCACGGCATGATCGGCATGGGCAAGAAGCCTGCGCCGGTTCCTACCTTTGCGGCAGTCGAGGAAGAGGGTGCTGTGTTCGTTGACATGCCTGAGGCTTGAGCTTTATTTGCCATCCTGAAAATGGACTTGTTTCACGGCGTATCACCAGCGCCGACTTTGCATAACTTAAGGCGTAAAAAACCCGGCATCGTCATGACGATGCCGGGTTTTGTTTTTCAACAACCTAAGCTGCGGGAATTTCCGCTTCCGATAAGCCTAGCGCCTTGGCTACGCACCGTGTTTACCGCACAGCCAACTTCTGCCGCGATGCGACGCAGGCTGAACCCATGTTTCCTTAATACCTCGATTTCCATATACACCTCAGCAGCTCAACCTCGACCTGGTTCGCCAGGTCAAGGTTGCCCGATAAAAGGCCTTTAAGGCTTCTTCTCCGAGATCACCCGAGGTCGAAGCGATCGAGGTTCATCACCTTGACCCAGGCTGCTACAAAGTCATGGACAAATTTTTTCTGAACGTCCGAGCTTGCATAGACTTCCGCTAGGGCACGGAGCTGGGAGTTCGAACCGAAGACGAGATCGATACGGGTGCCGGTCCACTGGCGTTCACCCGTTGCGCGATCAATTCCTTCGAACACATCCTCAGCGTCCGACACCGGCTTCCAGCTTGTGTGCATATCGAGCAGATTGACGAAGAAGTCGTTGGTGAGCGCCTCTGGCCGTTTGGTGAAGACACCCTGCTGGGATTGTCCGACATTTGCATTTAGCGCACGCATGCCGCCCACCAAAACCGCCATCTCGGGCGCACTCAGAGTCAGCAGCTGCGCTTTGTCGAGCAGCAGCTCCTCGGTCGAGACGGTGTACTTGGCTTTCTGGTAGTTGCGGAAGCCATCAGCGATCGGTTCGAGCACGGCGAAGGAGTCCACGTCGGTCTGCGCCTGCGAGGCGTCCATGCGGCCCGGCGTGAAGGCAACTGCCACGGCATGACCGGCATTCTTTGCCGCCTGCTCAATGCCGGCGCAACCTGCCAGCACGATGAGATCAGCCATCGAGACCTTCTTGCCGCTACTGTTGAACGCGTGCTGGATGCCTTCGAGCTTGCCCAGCACTTTGGCCAGTTGCGCCGGCTGGTTGGCTTCCCAGTCCTTCTGCGGTGCGAGACGAATACGTGCGCCGTTCGCGCCACCGCGCATGTCGGAACCGCGGAAGGTGGACGCCGAGGCCCAGGCGGTTGACACCAGTTCCGCAACCGACAGCCCGGATGCCAGCACCTTGGCTTTGAGCACGGCGACATCCTGCTCGTCAATCAAGGCATGATCGACGGCGGGGATGGGGTCTTGCCAAATGAGTTCTTCGGTAGGCACTTCGGGGCCGAGATAGCGCGAACGCGGGCCCATGTCGCGGTGGGTCAGCTTGAACCAGGCGCGCGCAAAGGCGTCAGCGAACTCTTCAGGATTCTGGTGGAAGCGCCGCGCGATTTTTTCGTAGGCCGGATCCATGCGCATCGCCATGTCGGCGGTAGTCATGATGATCGGCACTTTTTTCGACGCATCGTGCGCGGCCGGGGCCGTGTTGCTATCGGTCGTCTGCTTCGGCGTCCACTGATGGGCACCCGCCGGGCTCTTGGACAACACCCAATCGTTGCCGAACAGCATGTCGAGGTAGCTCATGTCCCATTTGGTGGGCGTCGGCGTCCAGGAGCCTTCCAGACCGCTGCCGATCTGATCGCCCCCTTTACCACTGCCATAACTGCTCTTCCAGCCCAGACCCTGCTCGGCGAGTCCGGTTGCCTCGGGTGCCGCGCCGACCAGCGCCGCATCCCCGGCACCGTGGCATTTGCCAAAGGTGTGCCCACCGCAGGTAAGCGCCACAGTCTCTTCATCGTTCATCGCCATGCGCGCGAAGGTTTCGCGTACGTCGCGGGCCGAGGCAATGGGATCAGGGTTGCCGCCGGGGCCTTCGGGGTTCACATAAATCAACCCCATCTGCACGGCGGCGAGCGGATTCTCGAGGTCGCGTTCACCGGAATAGCGGGCCTTGTCGTCAAGCCATTTCTTCTCATTGCCCCAGTAGACGTCAATCTCAGGTGCCCAGATGTCCTCGCGCCCGCCGGCGAAACCGAAGGTCTTGAAACCCATCGATTCCATGGCGACGTTGCCCGTGAGAATGATGAGGTCGGCCCAGGAGATTTTCCGGCCGTATTTTTGCTTGATCGGCCACAGCAGCCGACGTGCCTTGTCGAGGTTGACATTGTCGGGCCAGCTATTGAGCGGGGCAAAGCGCTGGTTGCCATGCCCTGCGCCGCCGCGACCGTCGCCGGTACGGTAAGTGCCTGCACTGTGCCACGCCATGCGAATGAAGAAAGGCCCGTAGTGACCGTAATCCGCCGGCCACCAGTCCTGTGAGTCTGTCATCAGGGCTGTGAGGTCCTTCTTGACAGCCGCGAGGTCGAGGCTTTTGAATGCTTCTGCGTAGTTGAAGTCTTCCCCCATCGGACTGGTCTGGGGTGGATGCTGGTGCAGAACTTCCAGCGGAAGCTGGTTTGGCCACCAGTCCCGGTTTGACGCACCACTCCCAACTTTATGAACAAACGGACATTTCGCTTCTGTTAACATGTTTTTCTCCTTTGTTGATGGGGTTAGTAAGCCAATGCGGCATCGGCATAGAGCTCAATGAGCCATTTAATTGCCGACGAGTGTTTGCTGAGATGTGATGCCATGGTTTTGCTCCTTTTTTGAACTGAATGGCCATCTTAGAAGCTGCCAGTTCATTAATCAAATTAATTTTTACTCTTCATTCGATAGTAAATAACTATTTTTAGGTGACGTGATAGCGTATCCCTTTTTTGGCGCGCAGTGATTGTTTGTTGAGCGTGCTACCATGCCGCGCCCATGTCAGTTCTTGAACCTATTTTTGCCCTTGAAGGACCGCTTGCCCAAGCGGTTGAAGGATTTCGCGTGCGCCCGCAGCAGCTGGAAATGGCGCAGCGCATTGCTTTGGCCATTGCAGGCAATGCCGTACTGGTGGCAGAAGCCGGTACAGGCACCGGCAAAACCTTTGCATATCTTGTTCCGGCGTTGCTATCCGGTGGCAAAGTCATTATTTCAACGGGGACAAAAACTTTACAAGATCAGTTGTTCAATCGCGATTTACCGGCGGTGCGGGCGGCGCTGAAAGTGGGCGCATCAATCGCGCTATTGAAGGGCCGCGCGAACTATGTCTGCCCATATCATCTTGAGCGTGCGATGAGCACCGGTCGCCTGGCATCGCGTGAAGAAGCGGGTCATCTGCGCAAAATTGTCCGCTTTGCCGAGCGCACCAAAACGGGGGACAAGGCCGAATGCGTTGATGTTCCCGAAGATTCGGCAGCCTGGCACGTGGCCACATCGACGCGCGAGAATTGTCTGGGGCAGGAATGCCCCAACGTCAAGCAGTGCTTTGTTTTGACGGCCCGCCAAAATGCACAAATGGCCGATGTGGTGGTAGTCAATCACCATCTGTTTTTTGCTGATGTGATGCTGAAGGATGAAGGCATGGGCGAGTTGTTGCCTGCGTGTAACACCGTAATTTTTGATGAGGCGCACCAGTTGCCTGAAATAGCCGGACTGTTTTTTGGCGAGAGTATCTCCACATCGCAGTTGATTGATTTGTCGCGCGATACGCGTAACGAAGGCATCACCTCGGCAAAAGATTACCTACCGTTGCAAGAAGCTGCGCAGTATCTGGATAAAGCCGCACGTGATTTGCGTTTATCCGTGAAAGGCGAAAATGTGCGCTTGCCGGCAAGCCAGGTAGAAAATGAGCGCGATTTTTCTTCTGCTTTACAGACGGTGACAACCGCTTTACGTGAGTTGGGCAAGCACCTGGAAGCCCAGTCTGGCCGTGGGGAGGGCTTGGCGAATTGCCTGGAGCGGACGCAGCTGTTAGTGCAGCGCTTGACGCGCTGGCAAAAAGGCGAGGCGGCGGAATCAGGCGGATCGGTAGTTAAGTGGCTCGAAGTGTATTCACACGCTTTATCGCTGAATGTGACGCCACTGGATATTGCGCCGATTTTCCGCCGCCAGATGGAAGGTCATCCGCGTGCATGGATTTTTGCTTCTGCCACGCTGGCAGTGGGGCAGAATTTTTCGCACTATTGCGATGCACTCGGCTTGCATGAAGCCGAAACGGTGGTGTGGGGCAGCCCGTTTGATTACGCCAGTCATGGTTTGCTGTACGCACCGTTTGGCATGCCGGACCCGAATAACGCCTTGTATCAGGAAGCCGTGGCCGAAGCAGCTTGGCCGGCCATTCGCGCGGCGGGTGGGCGCACGTTTGTGTTGTGCACTTCGCTTCGCGCGATGCGGCGAATTCGCGAATTATTGCAAGAGAAATTACAAAAAGAAGCACTCGATTTGCCCTTGCTCATGCAGGGTGAGGGTTCAAAAACGGAGCTGCTGGAACGCTTTCGCTTTCTCGGTAACGCGATTCTTGTCGCCAGCGTGAGCTTTTGGGAAGGTGTGGATGTACGCGGCGAAGCGCTCTCGCTGGTGGTGATTGATAAGCTGCCGTTTGCGCCGCCCGATGATCCGGTGCTCGCCGCCCGCATTGAAAGCCTGCGTCAAGCGGGAGAGAATGCTTTTATGACTTATCAATTGCCGCAGGCGGTTATCAGCATGAAGCAGGGTGCGGGCCGCCTGATTCGCGATGAGGCGGACCGCGGCGTGCTGATGATTTGTGATCCGCGCCTGACCGGCAAGCCGTATGGCAAAACCATCTGGCGCTCGCTGCCGCCGATGCGCCGTACGCGCGATATTGCCGATGTCGAAGCTTTTTTTGATAAAGCTTGATAAAACTCAAATGCCTTGACCGCTAGCGGTAAAATTACGCCATGAAACAACTTCAGTGCGCTATCAACACGTGAGATGACTTTGTCGATAACGAAGGCGATAAATAATCGGGCATCGATGCGATGAAAGTATTCGGTTTTGCCGGCTATTCGGGGGCAGGAAAAACGACTTTGCTCGAAGCGCTGATCCCGCGTTTTATCGCCGCAGGTTTGCGCGTCTCGCTGCTCAAGCACGCGCATCATCATTTTGATATTGATCGGCCCGGCAAGGATTCGTTTCGCTTGCGCGAGGCGGGATGCGGCGAGGTATTACTCGTCTCCGGCCAGCGCTGGGCGCTGATGCATGAACTGCGTGACGCGCCGGAGCCCGCTTTTGAAGAACAGATTGCCCGTTTTTCAGATTGCGATCTGGTGCTGGTTGAGGGCTTCAAGCACATGCCGGTCGCCAAACTCGAAGTGTACCGACCTTCGGTAGGCAAGCCACTCATTGCCACGGATGAAAACGAACATATTGTGGCAATAGCCACTGATGAACCCGGGGTCGTTGTCAAGTTAACCCAGCGCCCGGTGTTGCCATTGAATAACCCGGCATTGATTGCCGAATTCATTCTTCAGCATCAAGGATTCGTATGACGATTTTGAGTTTTGATGATGCATTAGGCCGCCTGCTGACGCATGCACAGGCAGTGACCGA
>SCUZ01000103.1 GCA_004322535.1 Rugosibacter sp. | reverse complement strand
ATTTTGATACGCGTGCAGCGATTGGGGTCGTGACGGAGATTGTGGGCGCAAATAAAGACGGGTACGAGTTTCTGCGTAATATCAAACTGGGCAATTTTTAATTTTCGAGACTTTGCGACACCAACATCCTGGCATTAACGTCCTCACACACGTGATTGCCGCTACCGAGACGAGACGCGCGCGCCATCTGGCGTCCGCCGGCCCTGCTCTGACTCCCTGAAAACCTGAGTCCCGCGTCGCTTGCGACGCGGGCGTCGGCGCACTCATCGCGCCTTCTTTTCGGAGTTGGAAAATGTTCATCTGGAATCCTCACCACGCGTTACGCGCGGGGCGGCGTGGCGCATGCTGCTTTGGGCTGGCGCTTGCCGGCCTTGCCGCAACGGCGCAGACCGCGCCGTTCAGTTTCGAGCAGGCCCTGACGCTGGCGCTGCACGAAAATCCGGCGCTGGCTGCCAGCGCCGCCAAAACCGACGCACACGGCAAGCGGCGATCAAATCGCCGCTTCATCCGTTTCGCCGGTACGAATGCGCACGACTTGCTCGATGGGCAGGACGAAAATTTTCCCATCGCCGATTTTGCCGGTGTGAGCTGCTTTGACAATCGCATCGATGGCAAGGGTTAAGGTATCGTCCGTCACGATGATCTCGATTTTTATCTTGGGGAGAAAATCAACGACATACTCTGCCCCGCGATAGAGTTCGGTGTGGCCTTTTTGACGGCCAAAACCTTTGACCTCGGTGATGGTGAGGCCGGTGACACCAACTTCAGAGAGCGCTTCGCGCACTTCATCGAGTTTGAAAGGTTTGATGATGGCTTCGATTTTTTTCATTTAAATGCTCTCCCCATTATTTAGTGATTTAGTATTCATCCTGATAGCCCGATGTTATCGGATAGCGCCAGTCTTTACCAAAACTGCGTTGCGTCACGCGAATGCCTACCGGCGCCTGGCGGCGCTTGTATTCGCTGCGTTTGAGCATGCCGACCACTTTGCGCACATCGGCTTCGCTATAGCCGCGCGCGATAATTTCACGCGGGCTTTCGTCACGCTCCATGTAGGCCTCGATGATGGCATCGAGCACGGCATAGGGCGGCAGCGTGTCCTGGTCGGTTTGATCGGGTTTTAATTCGGCCGAGGGTGCGCGCGTGATGATGTTTTGCGGGATGACATCAGAGAGGGTATTGCGCCAGTGCGCCAGATCATACACGCGGGTTTTGAAGACATCCTTGATGACGGCGAAACCACCCGCCATGTCGCCGTACAGCGTGGCGTAGCCGACGGCCATTTCACTCTTGTTGCCGGTAGTGAGCACAATGCGCCCGCTACGATTGGATAATGCCATGAGCAGCATGCCGCGGATGCGCGCTTGCAGGTTTTCTTCTGTCGTGTCCTCCGCGGGTTTCGGCCCGAGTCCAGCAAAAGTCGGCGCTAGCGAGACGGCGAATTGTTCCATCAGCGGACCAATGGCGATCTCGTCATATTCGACACCCAGGTGTTTGACCATCGCGCGTGAATCATCCAGGCTCATTTGCGCAGTCCACGGGGAGGGCATCATCACCGCGCGTACTTTATCGGCGCCGAGCGCGTCGACGGCAATTGCCAGCGTGAGCGCTGAATCAATGCCGCCCGATAAACCAATGATGGCGCCAGGGAAGCGGTTCTTGCCCAGATAATCTGTCACGCCGAGTGTTAATGCACCCCATAAGGCGGCTTCACTGGTGGGGGTTGCTGCCACCGTGCCTGGCAGAATTTTCCCGTCAGCGTAATCAACAAATTCCAGCGCTTCGGCAAAGGCTGGCAATTGATGTGTCAGCTGACCTGCGCCATCCATGGCGAAGGATGCGCCATCGAACACCAGTTCATCCTGGCCGCCCACCAGGTTGGCATAAATAATGGGGCGGCCCGTGGCGGTAATGCGCTCACGCAGCACCTCGTGCCGCCGAGCCTGTTTATCCAGATGAAATGGCGAGGCATTGAGTGTGAGCAACAATTCTGCACCTGCATTCACTGCCGCTTCGGCAGCGCCTGCTTCCCAAACGTCGGCGCAAATCGCCAGTCCGCAGCGTACGCCATTCAGTTCGACGACACACGGCGTATCGTCTGCGGCGAAGTAACGCTCTTCGTCAAATACTTCGTAATTGGGCAGGCGGTGCTTGCGGTAAGTCGCCACAATACGGCCATCCATCAGCAGCGAGGCGGCGTTGTAGGCGTCACTTTCAAGCCAGGGATGGCCAATGACGATAGGCAACGGCGCGGTTTGCGCGAGCGTATTTAGTGCGGCATGGCATGCACGATAAAAATCCGGCCGTAACAGCAGGTCTTCTGGCGGATAGCCGCATAGCGCGAGCTCCGGCGTGAGCAGCACATGCGCGCCACCGGCATGGGCGCGAACGGCAAATGCCTGGATGCGCGT
The DNA here is from genome assembly GCA_004322535.1 of Rugosibacter sp. GTDB lineage: Bacteria > Pseudomonadota > Gammaproteobacteria > Burkholderiales > Rhodocyclaceae > Rugosibacter. The sequence continues at coordinate 112,633 of SCUZ01000103.1, read as the reverse complement.
CACATTGCCGGCAAGATCCCCTACCGTGGTATTGAGTTGAGCAATCGCGATGCGTAGTTTTGGCATGGAGGGAACTATAGCCTTGAATTCAAGTGTCACTCGACAAAATGTCAATGGTCAGCGAACGGCAAAATCAATAGGCGGGTTTGTCTTTGGCGGCCTGGTAAGTGGCTACGCCACTCATGATTTCACTTCTGGCTTCTTCAAGGCCGACCCAGCCTTCCACCTTGACAAATTTGCCTGGCTCCAGATCTTTGTAGTGTTCAAAGAAGTGGGAAATTTGGTTGAGCAAGCTTTGTGGCAAATCCTGCAGGATTTTAATGTTGCTGTACAACGTCGTGAGTTTATCTACCGGCACGGCCAGCAGTTTGGCGTCTTCACCGGCTTCGTCCACCATCTTTAACATGCCGATTGGCCGACACCGCACTACCACGCCGGGTGGCAACGCAAATTGCGAGACAACGAGCACGTCCACCGGGTCGCCATCACCGGAAATCGTATGCGGAATGTAGCCATAGTTGCACGGATAGTGCATGGCGGTGGACATGAAGCGATCAACAAAAATCGCGCCGGACTCCTTGTCCACTTCATATTTGATCGGCTCGGAATGCATCGAGATTTCGATAATCACATTAAAGTCATCAGGTAAGTTCTTGCCCGATGGCACACGATTCAAACTCATAGCCGCTCCTTGAAAAGGCAAAGATTATATCGCCTGACCTGAACGCAATCGCTTTTAGTCGTTCTTGCGACTAACTGGCCAATTGATTGACAGGTCTGTTAAAGAAGAGAATACTTATGCGCTCGTTGTCAAAGAGTCTTGAGGGGTTTCAACCCGGTTAGCGAGTAGCCCACAGCCTAAGTCGGATCAAATAAGCTAACAATCGAACACGCATAACCCGTTATTATTTTTTTAACCTTGAATTCTTAAAACAGAGGAGTGAGTCATGGGAGCCAATGAACCTGTAACATCTTTGATACAAACCAAACTATGGATTGGCGGTGAGTTTCGTCCAGCCCAAAGCAATGCAACGTTTATCAAGCTGAATCCGGAGCAAGATACGCCCATGGCGGAATCGGCTCGTGCCTCGGTAGAAGACGTCAAACTGGCAGTAGAAGCAGCCCATGCTGCTTTTCCCAGCTATCGCATGACCACCCCTGGTCAGCGCGAAACCTGGTTGTCCAAAGCCGCCGATTTGCTCGAGCAACGTGCTGAAGAATTTATCAATGTACTGATTGAAGAAGGTGGCTCGCCACTATTCAAGGCACAGTTTGAAGTGAAGTTTTCCATTGATGCCTTGCGTACTGCTGCGGGGATTCCTCGCCGCGTGACGGGCATGACGCTGCCCTCTGATGTGCCCGGGCGTTTTTCGATGGCAACCCGCTCACCCTTGGGTGTGTTTGCCTGCATCACTCCCTTTAATGTGCCTTTGATTAAAGCCTTTGTTGAATGTACCGGCCCCTTGGCTACAGGAAACACCGTGGTGATGCTGGCATCCGAAGAGGCACCCGTCGTCGCCATTCGCGTCGCTGAGCTATTGCGTGACGCAGGCTTCCCGGCAGGTTCATTTAATGTGCTAACGGGCTATGGCCATGAAGTTGGCGACACCCTGGTGACACATCCGCATGTGAAAGGGGTTAATTTCACCGGCTCTACACGTGTTGGCCGTCATTTGTCAGAACTATGCGGCAAGCACATGAAGCGCGTGCTGCTTGAGCTGGGCGGCAAGAGCCCATTGATTGTTCTGAAAGATGCTGATCTGGATGCTGCCGCGATGGGCGCCGTGATGGGCATGTTTTTCTATCAAGGCCAGGTGTGCATGGGGTCCAGCCGTGTCCTCGTTGAAGCGCCGGTTTATGATGAATTTCTCAAGCGCTTTAAAGCCGTTACGGCCACTCTCGGCTTTGGCGATCTACGCGATCCGAGAACCGTAACCGGCCCGATCATTTCACAACGTCAACGCGACCGTGTGCGCCAGCATATCGAAGATGCGGTTGCCAATGGCGCCACGATCGAAACCGGTGGCGTGTGGGATGGTAATCGTTGCGCCTCAACCATTTTGACGGGTGTCAAAAAAGGCATGACGTGTTACTACGAAGAAACCTTCGGCCCGGTGACCGCTGTTTATAAGGTGGATTCAGCGGACGAAGCCCTGGCCATTGCCAACGACACCTCGTATGGTCTTTCAGCTGCGATATACACACAAAATCTCGCTGAAGCGATGCGCCTGGCACAAGGCGTTCATGCCGGCATGGTGCACGTCAATGCGCCCTCGTTGCAAGATGAGCCACACGTTCCCTTCGGTGGAATCGGTGATTCGGGCATGGGCCGTGAAGGCGCTGCAACGGATATCGATCATTGCACCGAGTGGAAATGGATCACGATTCAAGCACCCATGGGAGATCCGGCGCACTGATACCTGCAAATCGGATGTGATATAAATAAATAGTAATATCTGTAGCCTTTAACCGTGTTTTAAGTGCGGTTAAGGGCTACAGTCACATGGGGTATAAGCTAGCCAGGTAATCTTCTTCTTTGCCCAATCGCTTCAAGCAGTGTTAAATCCAGCGATCTTCGCCAGAATCAGCCGTATGCAACTGACTTTAGCTGTCTTCGCCAACGACTCATGAAATATCGAACAGTTAAGTGCAGCATGTGTGATCTACGTCAACGAACCCGGTGGTGGGTTACGGTAGATTGACAAAATAAATGCCGCATCAAAGTGCATCATTACCTAGGGAGGGCGTTACCATGTTCCAACATCTTCTTGTACCCGTGGATGGCTCAGAGCTCTCGGCAAACACAGCCGATCGTGCGATTGTCTTTGCTAAAGAAGCCGGCGCACAAATCACCTTCTTTTTTGCCAAGCCGGAGTATCCAATGGCTTTTTATGGTGAAGGTGCGCTCATCGATCCAACAACGCCCGAGCGATTTGCCGAAATGGCTGAAGAACAAGCGCATGAGATTTTGAGTGAAGCCGAAGCCAGAGCCGCAGCGCAGGGAGTCAAAGTCACCTTGCTCAGCCTGACAAATGGGGCACCATGGGAAGGCATTATCGCGGCGGCTCAGCAAGTGGGCGCAGATCTGATCTTCATGGCCTCACATGGGCGACGCGGCATCAGCGGATTATTGCTTGGCTCTGAAACCCAGAAAGTACTCACGCACTCGAAAATTCCGGTGCTGGTTTTCCGGTAGTCATATTGGTTGCCTTGCGGCTAGTCCGCGGCTAGCCGCACTTTGAAAAAAAAGGCCTGCATCGCTGCAAGCCTTGGTGCTACTGGTGCTGTTGGCCGGAATCGAACTGGCGACCTACTGATTACGAATCGGACACGATCATTCATTGACAACAACGCACAACTGACCAACATAGTGGCAGTATGGATTTCCAGCCATTGAAGTATTTTGGTTAATTGCAGATTACTGTAGGATTTTGACTGGCAATGTGCCGCCAGTGTGCCGCAGAAAACTCGATTTATCCTCGCGAGCCTATCAAAGCCGCATTACAGGAGAACACCGTAGTGTTGATCTTTGATCATAGCTAGACCGAGGCATTCATATTCGTTTGAATGAGAGTCTTGAAAAACTGACTACCGAGATTGATAAATAGGGAAAACTTCAAGAAAGCGCCGGCACGGTTCATTGCTTATGAACGAATCGCCAAAAGAGAGAAGACAAGATCAGTGACATTAGCGGCAATAGTCAGAAACTAGAGAACTGACCAAATCCTTCAATGCCACTTCAAACCTAGTTAAAACTTCTTCCCGGTTTTGCCCCAGGCATTTGGTTACACTATATCCCCTGCTGAACGCCTTGCCTTGCCACGTTCAACCTAACCGATGAATACCCTCACCGAAGTCGCCTTTACCCCTGCACGCCAGCGCGAAGTGGTTGACGCGCTGAGAGCCGTCTTGCCCTCGTCATCGGTACTATTCAATCAGGAAGATACGCGGCCCTATGAATGCGATGGGCTTTCGGCCTATCGTCAGTTGCCTATGGTGGTGGTGTTGCCTGAGAACGAAACGCAAGTGGCGGCGGTGCTCAAGGTATGTCGTCGTCTTGCAGTGCAGATCGTGCCCCGTGGTGCCGGCACCGGCCTCTCGGGAGGGGCGACACCGATTGCCGATGGTGTGGTGCTGTCGACTGCGCGTCTGAACAAGATCGTCAGGCTTGATCCTTATGCGCGCACAGCAGTGGTTCAGCCGGGTGTGCGCAATCTGGCCATCTCTGAAGCAGCCCATGCGCATGGTCTGTATTACGCACCCGATCCTTCATCCCAGATTGCGTGCTCTATTGGTGGCAACATCGCCGAGAATTCCGGCGGTGTGCATTGCCTGAAATATGGCCTGACCGTGCATAACGTGCTGCGCGTGCGCATGGTGACGATTGAGGGCGAGGTGGTTGAACTCGGCAACGAAGGGCTGGATGCACCCGGGCTGGATTTGCTGGCTGTGTTCATAGGCTCCGAGGGCATGCTGGGTGTCGTCACTGAAGTGACCGTCAAATTGGTGCCCAAGCCGCAGGCAGCGCGCGTGATCATGGCGTCCTTTGATGATGTGGTCAAAGGCGGTAACGCTGTGGCGAATGTGATTGCCGCCGGCATCATTCCGGCCGGTCTGGAGATGATGGACAAGACCAGCTCGCGCATGGTAGAGCCTTTTGTCAAGGCCGGATATGACACCGACGCCGAAGCCATCTTGCTGTGCGAATCCGATGGCACACCGGAAGAGGTGGAAGAAGAAATCGCGCACATGAGCGAGGTGTTGAGAATCTCCGGGGCGACCGCCATTGCGGTTTCGCGCGATGAAGCCGAGCGCCTGAAATTCTGGTCGGGTCGCAAGAACGCTTTTCCGGCAGCCGGGCGTATCTCTCCAGACTACTACTGCATGGATGGCACCATACCGCGCAAGCATCTTGCCAAGGTATTGCTGGACATTGCAGCGATGGAAAAAACCTACCAGCTGCGCTGTGCCAATGTATTTCATGCCGGCGATGGCAATCTGCATCCGCTGATCTTGTTTGATGCAAATGCCTCCGGTGAATTTGACCGCGCAGAAAAATTCGGTGCAGCCATACTCGAGCTGTGTGTTGAAGTCGGCGGTACCATCACTGGCGAGCATGGCGTGGGCATAGAAAAAATCAATTCCATGTGCGTGCAATTTTCTCCCGAAGAACGCGAAGCCTTCTTTGGTGTGAAGCGTTCGTTTGATACCGCTTTTCTGCTTAATTCCGACAAGGCCATTCCCACGCTGCATCGCTGTGCTGAATACGGCAAGATGCATGTACGTGCCGGTCAGCTCAAGTTTGCGGATTTGCCGCGCTTCTGATTTTCAAAGATGACCATGGATCAGAAACTGCAGGCATTCAGGGAAACCGTTGTCGCGGCCAGCGCGGCAAAGCAGCCACTGCGTATTCGGGGCAATGGCACCAAGGACTGGTACGGTCAGGCTCTGGAGGGCGACGTGCTCGACACCACAGCCTACAGCGGCATCGTGGCCTATGATCCTACCGAACTCGTCATCACCGCGCGCGCGGGCAGCACGCTGCGCGAGATAGGCCGGGTACTCTCCGAAAAAAACCAGATGCTGGCCTTCGAGCCACCGCGCTTCGATGGTCTGGCCACGCTGGGTGGCATCGTCGCCGCCGGTTTGTCCGGGCCACGCCGACAGGCCGTGGGTGCGGTAAGAGATTTTGTGCTTGGTGCAGTACTCATGGATGGCAAGGGCGATGTCCTCAACTTTGGTGGTCAGGTCATGAAAAATGTCGCTGGCTACGACGTCTCCCGGCTGCTGGCCGGTTCAATGGGCACGCTGGGATTGATACTGGAAGTATCCGTCAAGGTATTGCCGCGTCCTGTGGCGCAGCACACACTGCAGTTCAGCCTGTCTGAAGCCGAAGCGCTCAGGCAGCTCAATGTCTGGGGCGGGCAGCCTTTGCCGATTTCTGCTTCATGCTGGCATAGGGGAGAACTCATGGTGCGTTTGTCCGGCGCGCGAGCGGCGGTTGATGCCGCCATCGCCAGGATGGGTGGGCAGACCCTCGCCTATGCTGATGCGTACTGGGATGCACTGCGCGAGCAGACCCATGATTTTTTTGCAGAGACTGCGCAGGGCTTGTGGCGTCTGTCGCTGCCCAGCGTTGCGGCCGCAATCACCTTGCCGGGTGAGCAGCTGATTGAATGGGGTGGGGCGCAGCGCTGGCTCAAGACCGGTGCCGATGCGGCGACGATTCGAGCGGCGGCAGTGCAGGCCGGTGGTCATGCGACCTTGTTCAGAGGGGGTGATAAATCCGTGGGTGTATTCCATCCATTACAACCAGCCGTTGCCCGTATCCACCGCCATTTGAAAAACACATTTGATCCGGCCGGCATATTCAATCGCGGTCGTATGTATCCGGATTTCTGATTACAAAAAAATGCAAACCAATCTCGCTGATTTCATCAAGGACACGCCCGAAGGACAAGAGGCGGATGCCATTTTGCGCAGCTGTGTGCACTGCGGTTTTTGCACGGCGACGTGCCCGACTTATCAGTTGCTGGGTGATGAGCTTGATGGACCGCGCGGCCGCATTTACCTCATCAAGCAAGTCCTGGAAGGCCAGCCCGCCACCGAAAAGACACAATCGCATCTGGACCGTTGCCTGACCTGCCGCAATTGCGAGAGCACTTGCCCGTCCGGTGTGGAATATGGCCGGCTGATGGATATCGGTCGTGGCATTGTCGAACAACAGGTCGCGCGCCCACTCGGCCAGCAACTGCTGCGCTACGTCCTCAAAGAAGTTTTGCCGCGCCGCTGGCTTTTTTCACCGGCCATGAAAGCCGGGCAGATGATGCGGCCCCTGCTGCCGCGTGCCCTGAAGAACAAGGTGCCGGTGGCCCGGGATCCGGGCCACCGGCCCACGCGCACGCATGCGCGCAAGATGCTGCTGCTCGATGGTTGCGTGCAACCTGACATGTCGCCCAACATCAATGCGGCCACGGCACGGGTACTGGATGCGCTGGGCGTGCAACTGATCGTGGCGCCCAGAGCCGGCTGTTGCGGTGCGATCCGCCATCACATGAATGATCAGGCGGGTGGGCTGGACGACATGCGTCGCAATGTGGACGCCTGGTGGCCGTATGTGGAAGCCGGCGCCGAGGCGATTGTGATGACGGCTTCCGGTTGTGGTGTCACGGTCAAGGAATATGGGCATCTGCTGGCCCGCGATCCTGCGTATGCCAGCCGCGCGCAAAAAATATCGGCACTGACCAAAGACTTGTCAGAAATCCTGCCCGCTTTTGAAACACAACTGGCCAGCAAGGTCAGTATAAAAAAACGCGTGGTCTATCACCCGCCTTGTACCTTGCAGCATGGTCAGCAGATTCGCGGCAAAGTCGAAGATGTTTTGCGCGCGGTGGGCATGGATGTGAAACTATGTGCGGACAGCCACTTGTGCTGCGGTTCTGCCGGCACGTATTCGGTCTTGCAACCCACGCTGTCTTATCAGCTGCGCGACAACAAAATCAAGCACCTGCAGGCTACCGAGCCCGAGATGATAGTCTCAGCCAACATCGGTTGCCTGACGCATTTGCAGTCCGGTACCGACACACCCGTGATGCATTGGGTGGAGCTGATTGATCATGCGCTGCGCTAGCCGGGTTTAGACGATCGGCCAAAGCAGATCTGCTTTGGCCGATCGTGGCTGGGTTGCGTTGTTGTGGCCAGTGGGGTCGGGCTATACCTCTACGCAGCTATCGTCAGTGTCTGATTTCTCGTCGTCTGATGTAGTTGAAGGGTATGGTGAGAGAACTGTCTGCCTCGGTATTCAAGTCTTTCCAGGGGGTGAGTATTACTTTGGAAAGGGGAACACTGCCCAAGGTTAGCAACGAATGCTGTCCTGCTGTTCCTATGCAGATACAGAACAGGATGCCTTGAATGTTATCGAGTGACTGCTATGGAGAAAATCTTGGACCGTCCGGTTCTGGTCGGTAACGGACCTAGCAAACCTAAGGGTGATCGAATTGAAATGATAGTCGGAATGTCCACTTTGTGCTGAAAGGGGGACCCAGGAGTACTGTCAATAACTGTATGGGACGTGGCATCTTTTACTGATGGACACTGATCCAAGGCATTATTACCACCGCGGACTGGCAGGTAGAACACGGTATTGGTTCTCAAAGGGTTCTAGATGATCTTAGGTGCATGCAATAATGCAGCAAAAGCAATCTTTTCAATATCCAGCTCGGGTTCGGATTCGAAGTGTCGGTAGTAACTGTAGTATTTGGGCCATTCCTTTATGTGCCTGCTACCACCATGCACGAGCTCGTTCCCTAGATCAAATGACCATGAAATTTTTTCATCCCCTTTGTGATGCCTAGTTAACTTTTCACGCCATCCGTTATTGATTCCTCGACAGAGCCTCTAATCCCAAAGAGAGCGTCTAGTGCCACGAAAAAATTTTACATATGCCTCAATATCGCTAGAGTTCATTGCGCGATTAGCGAAATACGCACATTTGTCCACGCGGTTTGATTTATCAGCGGCGAGGCTACTTTGGGACAAAAACCAGTCCTGCACCATTGTGATTTGCGCCGACTCTAGCGCTGTGTCATTGGTGTAATACGACACTAGTGTTCCAATTCCGCTTGTTGTAATCCCCAGCCCGGACGTGCCGTTTTCCGGGAACTGTATTGATCGCGTATGCGGTTCTGCTCCGCACTTTAAGAGGCGATGATCACTGTCGTCACTAATGATGCTGTACGTCACCGCGAATAATTTACGCAGACTTAGGGGTGCCGAAAGCCGGGCACCTTTTTGCGTCCCGTGCTCAGAGGCGACAAATATGTAGCTGTAGGTTGGCTTTGCAAATGGGCTTGCATCATTGTCTGGGAACTTACCCAATTCAGGAGACCATTCGTTGGTCAGGTACCGACTTGCAACTACTCGATCCCAAGCTACACCATCCTGCTTTTCAGACGATTGCAAATTTCCGCGATGATGTCATCCGCAAACTTTTGTGCGTCGGCGTGCGCTTTGCATTCGAATAGGATGGCTTGGTTTCGACATAAAACGCTATTTGCGTCGAATATGCGACGGTCTAGACATATTTCAGCGAGGGTGTTTTTTTTAATTGTGCCCGCAGCCCATGAAGCTTTTATCACACTCAACTAACATTGCTGCAAGATTTTCTACCGCTTCAAGACCCCTTTTCGTATACCACCAGCATGTGCCCATGCCATTGAACGCACCCATTGCTCCTGGGGCTCGTGCAATGAACTTGTGAGCATAGCCTTGCTCGAGCATGGGCTCTACCAACAAGACATTTTTCGTTACGAATATGGCCTGACTGGTTAATACTGGGAGCCTAGCGATCTTGCGCGGTAACCGGGGTTACATTCGACGCTGCACATTAGAGACGGCGTAGAGACGGCGGTCTATATGTATGGTGCGAAAAGCCGTCTACATTGCGTCTACACGAAACCAATAGATTAGAGGGAAACTCTCTGAGCTATTGGTTTTTTGGTGCTGTTGGCCGGAATCGAACTGGCGACCTACTGATTACGAATCAGTTGCTCTACCAACTGAGCTACAACAGCGCGGTTGCGGATTATAGCGTTCGTTCGTGGTGAATGGCAATGCTGGGCCTTGCCCCGTATTCGTCTGCTTGCGTTAGACTCAAGCCATGAGATTGCCCCTGTCATTGTCGCGTTTTCGTCATAAGCCACAAACCGGTTTCACGTTGGTAGAGCTGATCATGGTGATGGTGCTCATGGGTATTCTCGCCACCGTGGCGTTGCCGCGTTTCAATTTTTCCGGTTTTAACGAAGTCGGCTTTCGCGACAAGCTCAAGGCCACAATCGAATTTGCCAGAAAGTCGGCGGTGGCGCAACGGCGAATTACCTGTATTGCGCTGGCTGGCAACAGCCTTGCGCTCACGATTGATAATGTGCCAACCGACGCCCCAGGCGCAGGTACTTGTCCCCGACAGCTCACGTTGCCCACGAGTGATGCCGCTTGCGGCGGCCCGATCAATGCCGTTTGTGCACCCAACGGGGTAGTGCTTGCCGGGCCGGTAGCGATCAGTTTTGATCCGCTCGGCCGCCCTTCTGCCGCCGCCGCTTACACGGTGACGGGTGGCACGAGCAACTACACCATCAATGTCACTGCGGAAACGGGCTATGTACGTTGATCACTCCCAGCGCGGCATCACCCTGATCGAGCTGATTGTCTTCATCGTCATTGTCAGCGTCGGGTTGGCTGGCATTCTTTCCGTGCTCAACTTGACGACAAGCCATAGCGCCGACCCGATGATCCGTAAACAAATGTTGGTTATCGCCGAAGGCTTGATGGATGAGGTCGCCGCTCAACCTTTTACCTGGTGTGACCCGGATGATCCGGTGGCGGCCACGGCAATCAATGCCGCTGCCTGCGCTACGCCTGAGGTCATGGGGGCAGAAGTGGGTGAAACGCGCGGCGGTGTGGTGACGCCTTTTGATAACGTCAATGATTACAATGGCCTCGCAGGTATCACCACCGGCATCACCGGCACCGCCATGCCTCTGGGATATAGTTCCGCCATCGCCGTCGCACAGGATGCGCTCGGGCCGGGTGTGGCGGCAGTGCCAGCGGCGGCTTCGCTACGGATTACCGTAACAGTGAGCTTTGGCAACGAGAATCTCACCGTTGAAGGTTACCGCACGCGCTACGCGCCGAATTCATTGCCATGATGACCTCACACGCTTATCCACCACGTCGCCCGGCTCATCTCGTCAACGGTTTTACGCTGATCGAAGCGGTCGTCACTATTGCCATCCTGGGTATTCTTGGCGCCATCGTCGCTGTCTTTATTGGCAAACCGATACAAGGCTATTTTGATTCCGCACGCCGTGCTGAACTCACCGACCAGGCCGATGTCGCCCTGCGCCGCATCACGCGCGATTTACGCCTGGCGTTGCCCAACAGCCTACGCGTTGCAAATGCCGCGGGTGTTAACTACATCGAGTTCATCATGACCAGTAACGGCGGGCGTTACCGCTTTGATGCCGATGGCTCGACGGGCGGTGATTTTTTGAGTTATACCAATCCTGCCGACATGAGCTTTGACGTGCTCGGTCCCATGCCGGCAAACCCTGCAATCGTGGCGGGGGATTTCATCGTGACCTACAACCTTGGCCCTGGCAACGCGCCGGCCGACGCTTACACGGGTGGTAATCGTGCGCAGGTGCAAGGTGTCGCTGGCAATGTTGTTACGCTGACCGCCAATCCATTTGCTATTCAAGCGCCGCCGCTGCCTTCGCCCGATGCCCGCTTTCAGGTCGTGCCGCGTGGCACACAAGCCGTCACCTATGCCTGTCCGGCCGGCGTGCCCGCTAACATGACGCGGCAATGGAGTTATGGTTTCAATGCCGCACAAGCCACACCGCCCGCCGGCGGCACGATTGCGCCCATCGCTGGCAACGTCATCTGCGTCATCGAATACGCGCCCAATGCCAGCGGACGCAATGGCCTCTTGCTCATCAACCTCACCCTCTCCGATGCGAGCGGCGAACGCATTTCGCTCGCCCAGCAAATCCGCATCGACAATACCCCATGAAGATTCCCGTCCAACGCATGCAAGGCTTTGCCATCGTCACGGCAATTTTCATCCTTGTTGTGCTGGCCGCGCTGGGTGCGTTCATCGTCAGCATCTCCACCAACCAGCAGATCGGCACTGCGCTCGACATTCAGGGTGTACGCGCTTATCAGGCCGCCAAGTCCGGCATCGAATGGGGCATTTATCAAATCGAAGCCACGCCAGCGTACAACTTCAGTTATGGCACACCGGCGGTTGCTGTCGGCAAAGCCAATTCGAACGTGCGCGCCTGCCCGGCATCGCCCACTTCTTTTGTGCCGACAGCCCCGACGCTGGCCACTTTTACGGTGACCGTGACCTGCGTTGCAACCGTTGACGCCAATAACGGCCCGACAGTGTTTCAAGTGATATCCACCGCCTGCAATCAACCTGCGGGCGGGATTTGCCCCAACAATGCTCCCATCAGTCCGGATTACGTTGAACGCCGTATCGAGGTCACCTTATGATGAATCCGTCCAATTCGCAGCGCACCGTATCACCGATGCCGACTTTTTGCAGGGTGGCACGCTTTATCCGGCATGGGTTGCTGTGCATTCTCTGTTTCTTGCCGACCATCGCTGCACAGGCAGCCACCTACGGTTACGCACCCATCCCGCTGGCATGGATCGACAACACCACGCATACCAATGTCACCTGGGGTGGCGCCGCACAATGCGCGGCATGGAACAGCGCGCCGGTCGATGACGACGGCACCGCTCCGATCAACCTTGGATTCAACTTTACCTACGGGGGCACCGTCTACACTCAGGTGCGCATCAACTCGAACGGTCGGCTCCAGTTCGGCAACAACTATTGCGGCTATGGCACACAGACTGTCGGACCACCACCGACCTATCCGTACACCTATCCTGATGCGAACATGAACAATACCATGCGGGTATATGGTGCCGATTTCTGCCCCGGCGGCGCACCGGCGCCCTGCGCGGGCCGCGTCACCTATGCCATGATCGGCAGCGCGCCCAGCCGCCAGTTCGTCGTCACCTGGTCGCAGATGAAAGAATGGAACAGCGGCAGCAGCCTGTTCAACGTCCAGATGATTCTCCAGGAGAGCGGCGATTTCATCTATCAATACAAGGACATCGCCAATACATCGCAGGGCATGGGACAAGTCGGCTATCAGCTGAGCGCCGCCGATTACGTCGCGGTCGACCTGACCACCATCAACTCCCTTGCCTATTCTTCATTGCGTTTCTTCAAGCCGACAGCTCCGCTCGCCGAATACCGGCTCGATGAATGTACCAGTGCGCCGACCCAGGCGGTGGACGTCAGCGGGAATGTCTATCACGGTACGCTGGCGGGCGGCATGAGCGTCGCCTCGGCCGGCCGGATTTGCACTGCAGACAGCTTCGACGGCAACACCGGCTACATCGGCTTACCCGCCAGCTTCCCTAAACTTGGCTTCACCCCCGGCTACACCAGCTTCACGATCGCCTCGTGGATATACTCGACCAACGTCGTCAAGAGCGGGCAGCGCATTTTTGTCGATGACCAGAACAACACCGGCGGCTTTGCCATCAGCCTCGGCGATGGCGGCGCAGGCGTGATACGCTTTTTCTCACGCGCGGTGAGTCCGGTGATTTTCGATTCACCAGCGATCGTCAGCTCGAACAATTGGTATTTCGTCGTCGCCACTCACGATGCGGCAACCAAGACACGCCGCCTGATCATCTACGATGCTGGTGGCAACCTGCTCTCTGACACCAATAACATCTACACCGGCACCTGGGGCTCGGATGCCGGCACGGCAGCGATTGGCGGCGAGAATCTAGCCTCGACCGAGAATAGCTCCAACTACCGTTTTCAGGGACGTCTCGACGAAACCGGAATTTACAGCCGGGTGCTGGCCGATACCGAGATCGCCGCAATCTATGCCAATGAAGTACAAGGGTTGCAACGCGATGGTACTCTGCGCCTGTGCCCGGTATGCAATCCCGCGCTGGGCAATTTCAACGCCTTTGACAGCAGTACCGCAGGTGGTTCGGTGAGTGGTCTGATTCGCACCAAGATCGCTGGAATGCAGCTGGCATCCAGCTCCGGAAATATCGATGCCGTGTCGCTGAGCGGCGGCGCACTGAGTTCGTTCAATGGCAATACCACGGTACAGTTTCTCGATGCCCGCGACAATTCGGGGGCAATGGATGCCAAAGGTTGTCGATCCAGCTGGACAGTGATTGCCACCGATTCCGGCCTGACGGCCTTCGCGCTGAACTTCCCGAACACGACCCGTGTTGCATTGCCTGCCAAAACACCGGTCAACGCCTGGCCTGAGGTGCGACTCAAGATCATCAATGCCTCCGACGCCACCCAATATGGCTGCTCGAACGACGCCTTCGCCATTCGCCCGTCCTACATCAATACCGTCGGCGCACCGACGCAGGATGCCGACTGGCAGAATCCCGGCAACAGCCGGTCGCTCAACAATCTGGCGGCTTCCGGTGGCAATGTGCATGCCGCCGGAAAACCCTTCTCCCTCTCGGGTCTGACGGCCAGAAATGGCCTCAACAACCCAACTACTAATTATGCCGGCAACCCGACGCTGGTACCCGGCAATCTGGTGCTGCCGGATCCCGGCTATTGCGCCGCCAACGGCTACACCTGCGTCCCCGGCAGCTTCACCGTCGGTAACTGGACCTATGCCAGCGGCGTACTCTCCAGCACCAGTGCCGTCTATAGTGAAGCCGGCGCCTTTAGCTGGGAAGTCGAAGATCGCAGCTTCGCCAACGTCGATGCAGCGGATTCGACCAGAATCCAGCGTTACTTCCGCTCCAATGCCGTCATCTACAGCGGCCGCTTCGTGCCGGCGAGCTATCGGCTCAACCTGAATGTGCCGCTACTGCAAACCTTCGGTTCGGCCTGTGCTGCACGCAGTTTCACCTATCTCGGCCAGCCTTTTGGCTACGCGCTGGCACCCAGTGTCACGATCAAGGCCATGAACGGCGCAGCCACACCGGCGCAGACTCTGGATTATCTCGGCGTGGTCGGCAGCGGCGGCATCTGGAAGCTGGCCACACCCCTGGCCTACAACAGTGCCGCCTGCACCGCGCCAACGCAGACCTGTGCCATGACGCGTCTGGATGCAGCCAGCAAAACCCGGTTGATTGCTACCTACACCTACACACCAATCCCGGCTACGGCGCTGCCCGGCTGGGCAACATTGAATGCTGGCATGGTCGGTACTGCCAGCGTCGCCAGTGCCAACAACGGCAGTGGCACGCTCACCTTCGGCTCGACCGACAAGCTCGCCCTGCGCCGCGATCCCGCTGTCGCGCCAGATCCCGTGACACAAGCACCATTCAACGCGACCCTCTCGCTTGCCCTGCAACTCGACGACCTTTCGGAAGCCGGCTCGGCTGGCAATCCAGCCACGATTTCCGGCAGCCTGACGGCGACGCCTCTCACCTTCGATGCCGGCAACCAGTTCCGCCTCGGCCGTCTGCGCCTGATGAACACCTACGGCTCGGAACTCCTTCCCGTGCGTGTCCCCTTGCGCACCGAGGCATACACCGGCATTGGCTGGAACATCAACGGCGCCGACAGCTGCACCGCGATTCCCACTGCTGCATTCGCCATCAGCGGCGGTTTGGCGCCCGGCATCCAGTCGGCCAGCCCGATCACCCTGAATGCCGGCCAAGGCACGCTCATCTTCAACAGTAGTGGGGCAGCTGGCAGCTTCGACCTCGCCGCCAACCTGAATGCAGCCGGGGCAGATACCTCCTGCAACAACCCGGCCCACGGCGGCACGGCGGCAAACCTGCCCTGGCTGCAAGGCTTCTGGTCATCAGTATGCAATGGCACGTCCATTTGGGCGCAAGACCCCAACGCCCGTATCCGGGTCGGCTCACCGAAGGCACCGTATATTTACCTGCGGGAACGGTATTGAAATACCATCCCTTCATATGAAAAGTCGGCGTTGGTGATACGGCGATGATGGCTAATAACAAGCCAACAGTGACGCCCATCGCCTTTTTTCTGCCACTGGTCAGCTGACGCTGGTTTTCGACAAACTGCAATGGCATTATTCAATCAAAGGAGAATAATCATGCCCCGTCCAGTTCCATCCTGTCGTTCTGCCCATTGCCCAATGCGTCCTCCGTTAGGCCGAAACGGCATATACGGATTCACGCTCATTGAACTCATGGTCGTCGTGGCCATTATTTCCATTCTTGCGGCAATTGCCATTCCCAACTACAACGACTACATCATCCGCAGCAAGATTACAGAAGCGGTTGGCACTCTCTCCGATGTGCGGGTACGCATGGAACAATACTTTCAAGACAATCGCTATTACAACGCCGACGGCAGTGCAGGCGATACAACATGCGGCAATGTTGTCCAGGCAGCAACAGCAAGCTTCACGTTTGCGTGCGTCTCGGCCAACAGCGGCCAGTCTTATGTGTGGACCGCCACTGGCAGAGATTCCATGACCGGCTTCTCTTATACCGTAACTCAGAACAACGTGCGCGCGACAACGATTGCTGCCGGTGCCGTCTGGCCTGCAGTCGTGCAGAATTGCTGGGTAACCAGCAAAAGTGGAGGCTGCTGAGATCATGCAGCGCTCTGGTCAAGGTTTCTCGTTGATCGAGATGGTAGTTACCGTTGCCATCATCGGCGTGCTGCTGGCCTTGGGTGTCCCGCGTTTCGCCGAGTACCTCCGCAACGTCAAATTGCGCGCGGCGGCAGAAATGTTCCTCGCCAGCATGCAGCTGACCCGTTCCGAAGCCGTCAGGATGAATACGCCGGTTGAGTTTCTGCTGACGACAACGGATCCCCTTCCAGCTAATGTGGGCACGGCGGCGGCTTCGGTCAGTGGCAGCAACTGGCTGGTCAGGACCGCCGACATGGGCACTTTCATCGACGGCAAGTTTGGTATCGAGGGCTCTGGGCGCGGAACCGGGCAAGTGACGGCGATAAAAATCAACGACACATCAGCTCCGGCCAACATTGATCCGGATGCGCCGCCGGCAGCGCCGATAAGTTCTATTGTTTTCAATGGCCTGGGGCGTACCAGCCTGGCAAACCAGGCCGTGTTCAAATTTAATAATCCGAATGCGGGTACCTGCGTGACCGCAGGTGGCCCGGTACGCTGCCTCAAGGTCATCGTCGCCATCGGCGGCCAGGCCCGGCTGTGCGATCCAGCAATCGGCGCGGCAGCCGTGGCAGCAGGCGACTCGAGGGGATGCTGATGACCGCAAGAAAAAAAAATCAGACAGGTTCTTTTTTGCTTGAGGCCATGATCGGGATTCTGATCTTTTTTATTGGCATTTTAGCCATGATTGCCTTGCAAGCCAATTCGATCGCAATTCAAACCGATTCACAATACCGGGTCGAGGCCGCCAACCTGGCTGATCAGATGCTTGGCCAGATCAATCTGAATGTTACGCGGGATGCGAACGGCAATGTCAATGCAGCCGATTTGGCCGGATTCAGTCACCGTTCGACAGGAGGGACAACTACTTGCAAACTGCTGGCTACGGATGCGACAGCGAACACTGATTGCTGCAATTTCGGTGGCGCTTCCTCCGCCAATGCGCTGGTCACGGCCTGGATCAATAACGTCATGACCAACACAGCGACGCGACTACCGGGCTCCACGGCGTCCATGCAGCAAATTGTCGTCACCACTGCTTTAGCTAACCAAGTTGCCGTCACTGTCTGCTGGCAAGGCCCCAAGGATGGGCGGCCGCGTTTTCACCGCGTCATTGGCTATATCAACTGAGCCAGATAACCATGCCGACCACCTCCACGACCACCCGATCCCATCCACTCCACAGCCAGGGCTTTACACTGGTCGAGGTGCTGGTCGGCATGGCTGTTGCCCTGATTGGCATGGTAATGATGTTCCAGTCCATACAGACTTGGGAATCACGCAAACGCACCACCACAGCGGGTAGCGACGCTCAGATATCGGGCAGTATTGCCATGTTCAGCCTTGAGCGTGACCTTAAGATGGCCGGTTACGGTTTTGGCAACGCAACGGCGATGAACTGCATTGTATCCGCCTATGACAGTACCCGGCCAGCACCAAGTACCTTCAACTTCCCTTTGGTCCCCGTACTGATTACCAATGGCGCGGCCGGAGCGCCTGACACCATCACCATACTGTATGGCAGTGGTGACACGATGTCATCGAGCCAGTCATTCAACAATCTCTCGCCACTGCCGACGGTGGACAACAACGGGTTTAAACGGGCAAATTCGCGCACAGGCTTGCTTCCCGGCGACTTGATGATCGCCGCCGACAGCGGCAACGCGGTCTGTGGGCTGTTCGAGATCACCGGCAATGGCAATGCGAACGGGCTCACCGTCGATCATGGCACGGGCGCCTATCTCAACTTTACCAACAACCAGAATGTGACTGCCCAGTCGGCGCTCGCGGCCGACGCATTGGCCCGCTTGCAGGAAAAATTCCTCAACAACAGCGGCAGCGCGCGGTATAACGACGGCACGGCAAAAGGCGTTGGCTCTTCTGGTGCAATTTTTAACTTGGGCCCCTTTCCGCAACTCAATGTCTGGCAGATCACCAACCGGCGCTTCCTCACGGTTAATAACACATTGACGAATCAGTCTGCGGCAACGGAGGTTGCGGAAGGCATTATCAATCTGCAAGCCGAGTATGGCGTCGACGCCAATAGCGACGGCGTGATCGCTGCCGGAGAATGGGGCGTAGCGACCCCGGCCAACTGGCAGCAACTGCGGGCCCTTCGTGTCGCCCTGCTGGCACGCAGCCAGCAGTATGAAAAAATGGCGGTGACGACGGTTGCGCCAACGTGGGCGGGCGGCGCATTCACCATGACCAACATTGACGGCACGGCGGACACCACGCCGGGCAATGCCAATGACTGGCGGCATTACCGCTACCGGGTATATGAAACCGTGATCCCTTTGCGTAACCTCGTCTGGGGTATGTCATGAGTATTCATATCATGCGCTTGTCGCAACGGCGACAAATGCAAACCCAGCGCGGCGTGGTGCTGTTGCTGGCGCTGATCATGCTGGTGGCCATGACGCTGGCGGGTGTCGTGATGTATCGGCAGATCGGCACCGGCCTGATCATCGCCCGCAACCTTTCCTTCAAGCGCACAGCAACCATAGCGGCTGATCGCGGCATCGAAGCGGCGCGTACCTGGCTGGTTGCCCAGAGCGCGGCTACCCTGGAACTGGGAAGTGTGCCAGCAGGCTATTACCCTGGATGGTGCAACACTTCACTGAATGTCAACAATATCCCCGATGCCGACAATGACGGCAATCCGGATAACTGCGGTGCAACGCCCGCTCCTTCGACATTCGACCCGCTGACTTACAACTGGGCCAACTCGGCCGTCGCCACCAGCGACGATGGCGCCGGCAACGAGGTGCGCTACGTCATCCACCGCTTGTGTCAGACCTCGGGCGCCATCAATGCGGCAGGTCAGCAATGCGTCACCATTGGTTCTGTATTGGCTGGAGGGTCGCATGGCGCCGGCAGTTATGGCACCCAGGCTTTGTCCAACACCTTTCAGCCTTATTTTCGCGTCACGTCACGCGTATTCGGCCCTACGAATACGGTGGTTTACACGCAAGTCGTCATGTATTGACCAGGAGAACGATCATGATCCACTCCGCCACAACTCGTCACCCTCTCGCATTCCTTGCCGCCATTGCTACACTCATGATGGCTGGCACAGCCTATGCCGCTCTTGCCGACCTCGCCGATAACCCGCTGGCCAGTGCCTCTACCACACAGGTCAAGCCAAACGTCCTGTTCACACTCGACGATTCGGGCTCGATGGCTTGGAAATACATGCCGGATGATGTCGGCAGCTACACGGATACGGTCGGGTTCCGCAATAACCACTGCAACCTCGTCTACTACAGCCCCGCTATTACCTACATCGTACCCAAGACCAGCACGGGAGGCGCTGTCAATGCCGCCACCCCCGCCTCTTTTACGGCTGCTTACAACGACGGGTTTTACAGTTATGACGGCGCGAGTTCTTCCGCGACCAACCTGAGTTCAAGTTTCAAATCGCAAAGCAGCGATACGGCGCAGCCGGGTTACTACTGGACTTACCTTGGCGCCACTACGCTGGTTCCCCTGACCGGCGACTGCCAGAAAACGCTATCCAGCAGCTCCGACTTGACCACCCAGGAAATCTGTACCGACAATTCCCGCTACCCCAATACCACCGCCCCCATCTTTGCCAACTGTGCAGCAGCCAGCAAGACCGCGTTGTGGCGCAAGGTGCTGGTGTCCGCAACCTCCGGCCCCGGCGCGACCGATGAACGCCAGAACTTCGCCAACTGGTACAGCTATTACAGCTATCGCCTGAACATGATGAAGTCCGCCGCCGGCCGTGTCTTTGTCAATCTGAGCGACAGCTACCGCGTCGGCTTCATTACCATCAACCCTGGCAGCCCCGTTGCCACTGCGAAGTTCCTGACCATCGCCG
The DNA here is from genome assembly GCA_004322535.1 of Rugosibacter sp. Classification (GTDB taxonomy): domain Bacteria; phylum Pseudomonadota; class Gammaproteobacteria; order Burkholderiales; family Rhodocyclaceae; genus Rugosibacter. The sequence goes on along the minus strand of SCUZ01000103.1, from coordinate 92,596 downwards.
ATTTCGATACAACGCAAAAATCCAACTGGTTCACCAAGTTCTACTCGCAAACTGCTAATAACAGCACACCGCTGCGCACGGCGCTCTCACGCGCCGGCCGCTACTTTGCGGGCAAGACCGACGGCATCAACCAGGGAATGTCAGGTGATCCGGTGCAGTATTCCTGCCAGCAGAACTTTACCATTCTCACCACCGACGGTTACTGGAACGGGACCGGCGGCGCCAAGCTGAATGGGACTATCGACGGCATGGATAATCAGGACGGCAATATCGCCGAACTCGATGCCTACAATCCTGCTGTTAGCAAGTTCGCCGTCTCGCCAAGGCCGATTTTTGACGGTGCAACGGCGTTGTACACATGGAATACAGCTGCGAATAATTACCGGAATGTCTCTTGTAGTGTTACCCGCACCCAGACCAAGACCGTGCAGTGGCAGAAGCGCACGGTGCAAGTGACAAAACGTACAGTACAAAATCAGCAACGCACCGTGCAAAATCAGAAGCGCACTGCCCGTATGAGGAAATGTACAGCCAACGGCAGCCCCAGCTGGGGAACGTGTATCGACATAAATTTCGACTGCACGGGTGGAACACTTGATGCTTCCAAGCCGTTCTGTCGAAACGGAGGATTTTCTTCCTGGACAAACACAGGCACCTGCACCCCAGGAGGAACTAATCCAGTCACATTCTGCCAAGTCGCGAGTGATAGCGGCTGGGTTAACGTTGGCACCTGTACAGCCTCAAACCCGTCCAGTGGCCCAACGGTCACCTGCCAGGTTGCCTCGGACACCGGCTTTGTCAGCGCATCATCCTGTGCGGCTTCCAATCCGTCCAGTGGCCCCACGGTTACGTGTGGCAGCAGCGATAGTGGCTGGGGCGATGTGGCATCGTGTACTGCATCCAGTGGTGGTGGTGCGACAATTACCTGTCAAACCCGCGATCTGACGGCCTGGACAGACGTTGCCTCGTGCTCGCCTTCAGGCCCTGATGGTTCAGGGCAGGAAATCAAGTGTCAGACATTCGTTGACAATACCGGTCAGAAAAATCAGTATCGAACTACTGTCACATCGGCCAATTATCAAGGTCCAAACCAGTCAGGCTCGATTGTCGGTACGCCAACCAATACCACAGGCAGCTGGACAGATATCACTGGAACATGTTTTATCGCAGGGCAGCAGCCGGCTTTGCCGCCTAATGGTACGGCAGTGGCCAGTGGCGGGCCACCAGCCCCCCCATCGGGTTGTTTGAGTGGCTCGCAAGTGTGGCCATGCGAAACACAAGGACCTGTGACGGGCGGCAGCAGCAACACATTATCTGATGTTGCCCAGTACTATTACAAGACCGACTTGCGCACCTCTACGCTGGGCAACTGCACCGGGGCGCTGGGCGGTACCACCGACGTCTGTACCAACAACGTGCCTTCCACCGGCACCGGCGCCGAGGATGACAAGGCGCAGTGGCAACACATGACCACCTTTACCATGGGCCTCGGTTTGTCAGGTACGGTACCCTACCAATCGGATTACAAGACAGCAGCGACCGGATCATTTCAAAACATCCGTAGCGGTTCCCTTAACTGGCCGTTGCCGGTTGCAGATAGCCCGACAGCGCTGGACGACCTCTGGCATACGGCTGTCAATGGTCGCGGCCAGTATTTCAGTGCAGGCAATCCCGATACCGTAGTCGGCGGCCTAACATCCGCGTTGGCCGGCGTCAGTGCTCGTGTTGCTTCGGCGGCAGCGGCGGCGACCTCCAACCTGGAGCCGGTGGCTGGCGACAACTTCGCCTACACCGCGAAATATGTCACACAAAAATGGACCGGCGAGCTGGAGGCGCACGAAATCGTTCTCCAGGACGAATTCGATCCAGTCACACATGCACTCACCGCATCTGCTGGTACCGTAAGAAGTTCAATAGTCTGGTCGGCACAGGGCAAGCTGGACATGGCCACCAGAAATGCCTGCGACAACCGCATCATCAAGTTGTTCCGTAGCGGCGCCACAAACAATCTGGTGGACTTCAAGTGGAATACCGATACCTGCGTCGCAGGTACGCCACTAGGAGCACCCGTCGGTTCGCCACAAACGACGTTGAACGCGACCGAACAGGCCAATTTTGGTGCCACTCAAATTGCGTTGTTGAGCCAATATCCAAACATGACAGACGGGGTTACTCCGCCGGCATCCGCCAATCAACGCAGTTTGGCAGTTGGCGCCAACCTGGTGAACTTCCTGCGTGGACAACGTGGACTGGAAAATTTTGTTGCCAATACCGCAAACCAGCTATATCGTGCACGCGAGCATATTCTGGGCGACATCATCAATGCCCAGCCGGTATATGTGAAAGCCCCGTTCGCCGAGTACGACGATGCCGGCTATCTGGCCTACAAGACAGCTAATGTTTCGCGTACGCCAATTGTCTTCGCGGCCGCCAACGATGGCATGCTGCATGCGTTTTATGCCGGTACTTCGATTGTCGATACCAATGGTGGCAATGAAGCCTGGGCGTTCATTCCGACCATGGTATTACCCAATCTTTACAAACTGGCTAGCGAGAATTACGCTGCTCAACACGTCTACTCTGTTGACAGTACGCCAACCGTCGGCGATGTCTATGACACGGCGAACACCACATGGAAAACCATTCTGGTGGGTGGTCTGAACAAGGGTGGCCAGGGCTATTACGCGCTCGACATCACCAATCCGACGGTACCCAAGGCCCTGTGGGAGTTCAAGCATAGCAGCACCTGCTACGATTCGGCAACGGCCAGCACCTGGTATGCGGATTGCCATATCGGCTACACCTTCAGCAACCCGATCATCAGCAAGCTGCGCGATGGCCGCTGGGTGGTGTTTGTGACTTCGGGCTACAACAACGTCAACGCGCCATCTGTCAGCGGTGATGGCGTGGGCTACTTGTATGTGCTCGAAGCCATGACAGGCAAGATTCTCTACAAGATCAGCACCGGAGTCGGCAATGCGACGACCCCGAGCGGCCTGAACCACATCAATGCCTGGGTGGAAAACCCCACCCGCAATAATCAGACCGAACGTGTCTATGGCGTCGACTTATTGGGCAATGTCTGGCGCTTTGATGTGAATGATATTTTGGCTCCAGCGGGAGTGGAGGCAACGCGACTGGCAACGGTAGTGGATAGTTCGGCTGCGGCTCAGCCCATTACCACCCGCCCTGAACTGGCGGAGGTCGCCGGCCAACCATTCGTTTATGTCGGTACCGGACGTTATCTTGGCACCACGGATAATTCAAATGTCCAAACGCAGTCGATCTGGGCACTGCGTGATGACTTGACATCAACGTCATTAACCAGCTTGCGCACCACCCTGAAGCAGATGACCATTACCGATCAGGGTTCGGGTACTACGGCATTCCGCACGGTAGGCTGTACGGCTCAATGTGGCTCGACCACGGGATGGTTCGCTGATTTCCCGGATACGGGTGAGCGCGTGACCATTGATCTGAAGCTACAACTTGGTACCCTTGTGGTCGCTACCAATGTGCCGCAAAACAATGCCTGTAACATCGGCGGGTACAGCTGGTTGAACTATTTCAACAATGCTACAGGTAACGCTATAGCGAACAGTGCGGATGCTGCAGTAGGCCGTCGATTGGTGGGTAGCGATGGCACAGAATCACTCGCTGTCGGGATCAATATAGTCCGCTTGCCGGGTGGCAAGGTGGTGGTTATTGCCACGACATCCGCCGCACAGCAACTCACGGTGGACGCCCCCTTTGATGTTCCCCCACCCACAGGCAAACGTATCAGTTGGCGCGAGATCATTCAATAGGTCGTGCAGATAGGTGGAAGGCCTGACGGATGCAGTAGCTTTGACGGACGACAGCAACGCCGACTGGTGGTTGGCCTTGCTGTCTCTCTTGCAGCGCATTGCATCGTCTTAAGTTTCACGGGTCTTGCACCCCTCGGACTGCTGCCTTCCCGGACAAGTAACCCTCTCCCCATGCTGATTGTGGACTTGGGGCACAACCAGCTACAAGCACCCGGTGAGCACACCAACAAAAATGCGCCTCACGAAATAACAATGTCCTCGTTGTTGGATGGCAAAGCACGGCAAGCCGAAACTCAGCGCCGTGGCGAAGCAAAGGAAAATGCCAGCAGCAATTCTCTTGAGACTGCAGCGACTGTCTCGGTTACCGGCCTTTTCCCTGGCCCATGGTACTACGCAGCGCGCTATTTGCACCGCCATCCAACGCCGCTCAAGCCGATACGGCCGGTGTATCCACCAAAAGCCGAACATCTTTCCGGCCAAGTGGTATTGCTGTTGCTGATCAATGAACGGGGCGCCGTGGATTCGTATCAAATTATCGAATCACAGCCTCCAGGACGTTTTGATGACCCGGTTATAGAAGCGTTTACCCACGAGACCTATGCCCCGGGACTGATCACTGGCTATCCGGTGAAAAGCCAGTTACTGGTGGAGGTAGTTTTTGAACCGGGGGCCTTGCCGGAAGCCAGCATTTTGCCCGACCTTACCCAATTCAAAATCAAGGCGGCGCCAGTTCCTTCGGCAAAGCAAAATTAATGTTTTCAACAACGCCATCAAGCAACTCAACCGGGCCTGCGCCCAGGGCTTGCAGCCGCTCGACGACGCCGCTGACCAGCAACTCGGGCGCTGAAGCGCCCGCCGTTACGCCCACATTTTTCTTGCCTGCCAGCCATGCGGGATCAATGAGCTCGGCGTTATCGATCAGATGCGCGGGAATACCGCTATTTTCAGCCACTTCACGCAGGCGGTTGGAGTTGGAGCTGTTTTTCGAGCCGACAACGATCATCACATCCACGCGACCGGTCATGGCTTTTACGGCATCTTGCCGATTCTGCGTGGCATAGCAGATGTCGTCTTTTTTCGGCCCGATGATCGATGGGAAGCGTTTTTTCAGCGCCATGACGATGGTTTGCGTATCATCAACCGAGAGGGTGGTCTGCGTGACATAGGCGAGCTTCATCACCGTGTCACCCACGCCAGCGCTTTGCGTCCCTTCGGGAACTTTTACTTTTAACTGTGCCACATCAGCCACGTTTTCCACCAGATGCATGCGGCCTGTTGCCTGACCCATGGTGCCTTCCACTTCGGGATGCCCCTTGTGGCCGATCATCACAATCTCGTAGCTCTGCTTGTGCAGACGGGTCACCTCAAGATGCACTTTGGTGACGAGCGGGCAGGTGGCGTCAAACAGCTTGAAGCCGCGCATTGCAGCTTCCTCACGCACGGCTTGCGATACGCCATGGGCGCTGAAAATCAGCGTGGCGCCGGCGGGCACATCGGCCAGGTCTTCGATGAAAATCGCGCCCTTGGCCTTGAGGCCGTCCACCACAAAACGATTGTGCACAACTTCGTGACGCACATAAATCGGCGCGCCGAATTGTTCCAGCGCGCGTTCGACAATGGCAATGGCACGTTCAACGCCGGCGCAAAAGCCACGGGGGTTGGCAAGCAGTATGGTTTGCATCAGAGCACTCCGATAATTTCCGCTTCAAAACGGATGGATTTTCCGGCGAGGGGATGATTGAAGTCAATGAGGACGTTCTCGCGATCGATTTCACGAATGATGCCAGAAAGCGTTTGCCCGGCCGGCGAGCTAAGCTCGGCGCGTGCGTTGAGTTCAATGTCGGCCGAGGCGGGCAGCGAACTGCGCGCGACACGGCGCACTAATTCGGCTTGACGCAGGCCAAAAGTTTCTTCGGGTTTGAGCACCACTTCACGCCGCGTGCCGACGGGCTGCCCGATCAGGCAGGCTTCAAACGGTGGCGCCAGCTCGCCACAGCCGAGCTGAATGACGGCGGGGGAAAAGCCAAACGTGCTGATCCATTCTTCGCCTTCGGTCGAGGCGACGCGGTAATTCAGCGTGATCAGGCTATCAGGTTGAACGTGTTCAGTCATGGGGTTTTGCAGAGCAAAAAAATTGATGAATCAGCATCAGCGCCACGCCGATGCTGATGGCGGAATCTGCCACATTGAACGCGGGAAAGTGATGTCCGGCAAAATGAAAATCAAGAAAATCGACCACGACATCCAGCCGCAGGCGGTCGATGACATTGCCTACCGCGCCACCTAATATGAGTGAGAGTGCGATCGGCAATAAACGTTCCCGTGCATGTTGGCGCAACAGCGTGAGCAGCCAAAGGGAAACACCCAGCGCCAGGGCGATGAAAAACCATTTTTGCCAGCCGCCCGCCTCGGCGAGAAAACTAAACGACGCGCCGGGGTTAAACACAAGGAACAGATTGAAAAACGGCGTGACAACCAAACTTTCCATGAGATGAAAGTGCGCCAGCATCCAGAATTTACTGATCTGGTCCAGCGCAATGACAACTGCCGACAAGCCAAGCCAGCGCGTCATGGCAAAAGGGGTAGTGTTCAACTTGGGCAAATTATGCAAAATGGCGTGCCTCACCTGCACCAAACAGATTGCTGGCGCAACGTCCGCATAATTCCGGATGTTCTGCGGCGTGATCATGGTGGCCGACATCGGCGCGCCAGTGCCAGCAGCGTACGCATTTGGCATGGCTGCTCGGCGTCGCGATGATTTTGGTAACCTCGTCATTTATCTGCACCAGCGTTGCTTTGGAACACATCATGATAAAGCGCAGATCGTCGCCAAAGCTGGCCAGCAAATCATACTGCGCGCCACTCGCGTGAATCTCCACTTCCGCTTGCAGCGACGAGCCGATTTTGCCTGCAGTGCGCAGTTCTTCGAGTGCGCCGGAGACTTCGCTTTTCACGCCGCGCAATGTTTGCCACCGTGTCGCCAGCGCCGACTTTTCGGGCAGCTCGGGCAGCGCATGCCACGTGGTGAGCATCACACTCTCGCTGTCTCCCGTAATCTGCCAGATTTCTTCAGTGGTGAAGGCCAGAATCGGCGCCATCAGGCGGGTGATGGATTGGAGAATATGCCACAGCGCACTTTGCGCCGCGCGGCGTGCGGATGAGTTGGCGGCCGTGGTATACAGGCGATCTTTCAGAATGTCGAGATAGAACGCGCCCAAGTCTTCGGCGCAGAAGTTTTGCAGGGCTTGCACGATAGGGTGAAATTCAAAACGCGCATAACTTGCGGTGCACTGTTCATGCAATTGATGAGTGAGCGCTAACGCATAACGGTCAATCTCTAGCCAGTCTTGCGGCGGCAGCATATCTTTGCGGGCATCGAAATCTGCCGTGTTGGCGAGCAGGAAGCGCAGCGTGTTGCGTAGCCGCCGATACACTTCCACCACGCGGTCAAGAATTTCCTTGGAAATGGAAAGCTCACCCGAATAATCTGTCGCTGCCAGCCACAGGCGGAGTATTTCGATGCCGAACTTATTTCCGACTTCCTGCGGCTCGACGCCATTGCCCAGCGATTTGCTCATTTTTCGGCCTTGTGCATCAACGGTAAAACCGTGGGTGAGCAGGCTTTGATATGGCGGGTGGCCATCAATGGCGCAGCCGGTGAGGAGCGATGAGTGGAACCAGCCGCGATGCTGATCCGAGCCTTCCAGATACATGTCCGCCCAGCGCCCGGTGTTGCTTGCCGCATCCTTGTGAGAGCCGCGCAGCACATGCCAGTGCGTGGTGCCGGAATCGAACCACACGTCCAGCGTGTCGCTGATTTTTTGGTATTGCTCGGCATCCTCGCCCAACAATTCAGCGGCCGGCAATTTGAACCAGGCTTCAATGCCTTCTTTTCCCACGCGGCTGGCCACTTCTTCCATGAGTTCCACTGTGCGCGGGTGTAGTTCGCCCGTGGTTTTGTGGATGAAAAACGGAATCGGCACGCCCCAGTTGCGCTGGCGCGAGATGCACCAGTCCGGCCGCCCAGCGATCATCGCACGCAAGCGCGCCTGCCCCCAACCGGGGTAGAAGGCCGTTTCATCGATGCCTTTTAGCGCGATCTCGCGCAGGCTGGCGCCCTTCGGGCGGACGTCCATGCCAACAAACCATTGCGGCGCGGCGCGGTAAATAATTGGCGTGCGATGTCGCCAACAATGCATGTAGCTGTGCGTAACTGGCGCGTGCGCAAAGAGCGCGTCGACTGCGGCGAGTTTCTCGACGATTTTTGGATTCGCCTTCCAGATGTGCAACCCGCCAAAGAAGGGCAGATCAGCCGCATACACGCCATTGGCCTGCACGGGGTTGAGGATGTCGTCAAAGGTAAAACCGTGGCTCATGCAAGCATTGAAATCTTCTACGCCATACGCGGGTGCTGCATGCACAATGCCCGTACCCGCATCCACGCCGACGTAATCTGCCGGAATCACCGGGCCGCTGCGGTCGTAAAGCGGATGGCGAAAATGGATGCCGGTCAAGGTAGCGCCCTTCGTGGTGGCGAGCACTTCGCCCGTCAAGGCATAGCGGGTGAGGCAGCTTGCCACCAATTCGCTGGCCAGCAGCAAAACGCCACGCGAGGTTTCGACCAAGGCATATTCCAAATCAGGATGCACGTTAAACGCCTGATTCGCGGGAATTGTCCAGGGCGTGGTCGTCCAGATCACTGCAAAAGTTGGCGCTGGTGCTACGGCGATCCTAAATGCCGCAGCGAGCTTTTCCGGCTCGGCACAGACAAAACCCACATCAACCGCCGGGCTTTGCTTGTCAAGATATTCAACTTCCGCTTCAGCCAGGGCCGAGCCGCAATCGAAACACCAGTTGACAGGTTTTAAGCCCTTGAACACCCAACCCTGTTTCACAATCTCTGCCAACGCGCGAATCTCGCCTGCTTCGTTGGCAAAGTCCATGGTCAGATACGGGTTGTCCCAGTCGCCTAGCACACCCAGGCGGATGAAGCCTTTTTTCTGGATTTCCACCTGCTCGGCAGCAAAGGCGCGGCACAGTTCGCGCACTTTGTCGGCAGGCAGATTTTTGCCGTGCAGCACTTCAATCTTGTGCTCAATCGGCAACCCGTGGCAATCCCAACCCGGCACATACGGCGCATCAAATCCGGCCAGGGTTTTCGAGCGCACGATGATATCCTTGAGCAGTTTGTTCACCGCGTGGCCCAGATGAATATCGCCATTGGCATACGGTGGGCCATCGTGCAACACAAAACGTGGCCGACCTTTAGCCACTTCGCGAATCTTGCTGTAGAGCTTTTGCGTTTGCCACGCCTCTATCCAGCCCGGTTCACGTTTGGCCAGATCGCCACGCATGGGGAAGGGCGTGTCCGGCATGTTGAGGGTTTTGCGATAATCAGCCATGGGCGTTGTTGTCGAGTGGGTAGGCATCAAAATAATCGCGGGCGGCTACAACATCGCGACCGATTTGCGCTTTGAGTAAATCCAGAGAAGCGAATTTTTCTTCGCTGCGTAGTTTGTGCAAAAAGTTAACGGACACATGCATGCCGTAGATGTCGCGGTCAAAATTCAGCAAATGTACTTCGAGCACCGGCCGCAAACCTGCCGCGACCGTGGGTCGCACGCCGATATTGGCAACGCCTGGCAGCGGCTGCGCATCAATGCCTGAGACGGTCACAGCGAAGACTCCCGCAACGGGCAGGCGGGTGTGTTTAATGCGTAAATTCAATGTCGGGAAGCCCAATGTGCGACCAATTTTCTCACCACGCACGACGCGCCCGGCAATGACATAGGCGCGACCAAGCAAGGCACGTGCTTGTTCAATATCTCCCGCAGCAAGCGCATCGCGCACGGCCGAGCTAGAGATGCGCAAGTGGTCTTGCGCCACGGTGCCCATGGCTTCGGTGCCGAAGTGGTGGACAATGCCGGCTTGTTGAAACATCGCAAAATTACCCTTGCGGTCTTTGCCAAAGCAAAAGTCATCGCCAATAATCAGGTGTCGCACGGATAATCCTTTGACCAGCATGGTTTCAATGAACTCTTCCGCCGTGAGTGCAGCAAGCACCGCATTGAAACGACACACATGCACGCGATCAACACCGCACTCGGCGAACAACTCCAGTTTTTCACGTAAATTGGAAAGGCGTGCTGGCGCTTGCCCATGGGCGAAAAATTCGCGCGGATGCGGCTCGAAAGTCAGTACGGTTGCGGGCAGGGCACAGGCGCGTGCCTTCGCAATCAAGCGTTCAAGCAAGGCACGATGTCCGCGATGCACGCCATCAAAATTACCGATGGTTAGCACCGTCGACGTTGTCGCCAGGGCAGGGACTCCGCGAAAAACCAGCATGAAAGGGAAGAGAGCAGCAGGAAAACGCCGATTATATCAAGCCGATAGCGCTTATCACCTTGTTTTGGCTTTACTTGTCACTAAACTGGTAAGTTATGGTCAACATTAAACTGTCATAACCCTACCGAAAGAAGCCGATGATTCCTTTTTCAGTTCTTGATCTCTCGCCGATTGTGGCTGGCGGCACCGTGGCGCAATCTTTGGCCAATACGCTGGATCTGGCGCGGCATGCCGAGCGGCTTGGCTATCATCGCTACTGGCTGGCCGAGCATCATGGTATTCCCGGCATTGCCAGTGCGGCGACTTCTGTGGTGATCGGGCATGTTGCAGCGGGCACCAGCAGCATCCGGGTGGGGGCGGGTGGCATCATGCTGCCTAATCATTCACCGTTAGTGATCGCCGAGCAATTTGGCACTTTGGAGACGTTGTTTCCTGGCCGTATCGACCTCGGTTTAGGTCGTGCGCCAGGGTCCGATCAGGTGACAGCCCGCGCCCTCAGGCGCAATTTGACGGCGGACGAAAACCAGTTCCCGCGCGATGTCATGGAGTTAATGGCTTATTTTGCACCGGCCCAGCCGGGGCAGTCTATCCGTGCGATTCCCGGGGAAGGCCTGGCTATCCCGGTGTGGATTCTTGGCTCGAGTTTATTTGGCGCTTCACTCGCTGCTGCGCTGGGTTTGCCGTTTTCATTTGCCTCGCATTTTGCGCCTGCGCAGATGCAAGAAGCCATCCATATTTATCGCACGCAGTTTCGTCCGTCAGCGCAGCTGGATAAACCATATGTCATGCTGGGATTTAGCGTCTTTGCCGCAGAAACCGATGCCCAGGGGCATTTTTTGGCCAGCTCCATGCAGCAGATGATTCTGAATCTACGGCGCGGTCGCCCGACCACGCTACAGCCGCCGGTGGATAGTTTTCTCGGCACACTGCCTCACCCTGAACGAGCGATGTTGGCAGAGGCGCTCTCGTGTTCAGCCATCGGTTCACCAACTTCGGTGCGTGCTGCCATGGCAGAATTCATTGAGCGTACAGAAGCGGATGAACTCATCATCACTTGCCAGATTTTTGACCACGCCGCGCGGCTTCGCTCGTATGAAATTGCTGCAGCGGTGCGTGGGGATTGATGCGGTGAAAGGCTTGGTCGAGGCTACTTGAGCAGCGCGAGCTTGGATTTTGCCAAAGGTGGGGTTTTCGCAAAATAATGCCGCAAGCCTTTTAATATCGCAACGGCCATACGCTCTTGATAGTCTTCGTCGTTAAGTCGTTTTTCTTCTTCCGGGTTGGAAATGAAGGCGGTTTCAATCAGGATGGATGGAATATCCGGTGCTTTGAGCACAGCAAATCCGGCCTGTTCAACCTGCCCTTTGTGCAGCGTATTGATATGGCGTAATTCGCCCAACACGGCTTGACCGAGTTTCAGGCTGTCGGTATTCGTGGCGGTTTGCGATAAATCGAGCAAGGTGCGCGCAAGGTAAGGGTCTTTGGCGTGAATATTGACGCCGCCAATGAGGTCAGCGTCATTTTCTTTCTTGGCTAGCCAACGTGCCGCCGAACTACTGGCACCGTTTTCGGATAGCACAAACACGCTCGAGCCACGCGCGGTGGGTTTCACGAACGCATCGGCATGCACAGAAACGAAAAGATCCGCTCGAATGCGGCGTGCTTTTTCCACGCGCTGGTTCAGCGGAATGAAAAAATCGCCATCGCGTGTGAGCACTGCGCGCATGTTGGGCACGGCATCGATTTTTGCTTTTAGCCGCTTGGCGACAGCCAGCGTGACATTTTTTTCGTGACTACCACCCTGGCCAATCGCGCCAGGGTCTTCGCCGCCATGCCCAGGATCCAGCATGATGGTTATCAGCCGCGAGACTTCCGGTGCGGGAGCGTTGTCCGGGTTTTGCGCTGACTTTATTTCGGGTTTTATCTCGGGCTTTATACCGGATGCCTCAGCTACTGTTAGAGGTGCTTCAACGGGGGCTGGTGCGATTCCAGGCTTATCGAGCAGGGCCATCAAAGGGTCGATCGGCTGTGCGGGATAGAGGTCCAGTACCAGCCGGTGGCCATATTCGCCGACCGGCCGCAATGAAAATATCTGTGGTTTTATTTCAGCTTTTAATTCAATCACCAGTCGCACAACGCCTGGCCGATTGCGACCAGCGCGAATCAGTTTGATGTAGGGATCGTTGTCGAGAATTTTTGACGGCAGAGATTGCAAAACAGAATTGAATTCAACCCCTTCGAGATCGATGACTAAGCGATCGGGATCTTTCACCAGCAGGGAGGTGAATTCAATCGGCTGGCTATGTTCTAGCGTGACGCGCGTGTAGTCTGCCGCAGGCCAAACACGCACCGCCAGAATACTGGTTATCGCCGTACCCCAAGGAGATTTGCTTTGCGGCGTCCCACCGGCGCCGACTTTTGTTACCCATAGCGTTAGGCTGGCGGCGGCAAACTTGAGGAGGTCGCGGCGCTGGGGGCGCCTGGGGCAAGGCAAGTGGCTAGACATAGGCGGCCACGTGCGCTGGTGGCGCGGCAAAAAACTTCACGATGGGCGACGGGTAAAGCGGTGCGTGAAGCAGTGGGCGATTTTGTGGATAAGTCTGTGGATGAATCTGGTGCGGTGACCATGCGCAGGTCAATGTGAATATCTGCGGGTGGAAGATATGGCGCGGCCTGGTCCGGCCATTCGACCAGACAAATCCCGGTTCCTGAAAAATATTCATCCAAGCCTGCATCGAGATATTCTTCCGGCTGATTGAGTCGATAAAAATCAAAGTGATATAAGTTTAATCCAGAAACAGCATGAACTTCAAGCAGTGTATACGTCGGGCTTTTGACCGGGCCGGTTTCGCCCAGGGCACGTAGCAGGCCACGCACGAACGTGGTTTTCCCCGCACCAAGATCACCATGTAGCCAAATCACCAGGCCGGGGACAAGACACTGGGTGTTTGCAAATTGTGCGCCGAAACTCAATGTGGCTGCTTCATCGCACAAGGAAAACTGGCTTGCTAAAGTAAGATGCGCATCATGCATGATCAGTGGCACACGGTGAAAGAAAACATACGGCGCTGGGGCCGCGAATTAGGCTTTGATGCCATTGGCTTTGCTCGCGCCGAGACGGGCGATGCGCCTGCTCAGCTGGCTGCCTGGCTGGCTGCCGGATTTCATGGCGAAATGGATTATATGGCGGCGCACGTGTCGGAAGTTGGCGCTAAGCGTGCCCTGCCAACTGAGCTTGTGCCGGGCACGCAAAGTATTATCACGGTACGCATGAATTACCGACCCGCCAGTGCCGATGCAAAAGAAGCCCTGGCGGACACGCACTGTGCCTATATCTCTCGGTACGCTCTGGGTCGCGACTATCACAAGGTGATGCGCGCACGCTTGCAGGCCTTGGCTGATCGTATGACAGAAACATTAGGCGAGTTTGCACATCGCGTATTTACTGATTCCGCACCGGTGATGGAGGTACAGCTGGCAAAGCAAGGCGGCCTGGGCTGGCGAGGCAAGCACACCTTGCTGCTGGATCGCGAGGTGGGGTCGTATTTTTTTCTGGGTGAAATTTATAGTGAATTGCCCTTGCCACCCGATACCCCGGTGACCGATCACTGTGGCAGCTGCACGGCCTGCATTGATAGCTGCCCAACTGAAGCCATCGTCGCGCCGTATCAATTGGATGCGCGGCGATGTATTTCTTATCTGACCATCGAGCTGAAAAACAGCATTCCGGAGCCATTGCGAGAACATCTGGGCAATCGAATTTATGGGTGCGACGATTGCCAGCTGGCTTGTCCGTGGAACCGTTTTTCGCCATTGACGCGCGAAGCTGATTTTGCGCCTCGCCATGCCTTGGATGAGGCCACGCTGGTTGAACTCTTTGCCTGGACGGAAGACGAGTTTACCGAGCGAATGGCAGGCTCGGCTATTCGACGTATCGGATATGAGCGCTGGTTACGCAACATCGCAGTGGCATTGGGCAATGCGCCCACATGTGAGGGTGTTATCCACGCCTTGCGCGCGCGCGCGAGTGATCATTCCGCCATGGTGCGTGAACATGTTGCCTGGGCATTAGCGCGCCATCAATGAAAAATCACTGAAAATCTCAGTGTGGTGTTACTGCGTGCTAATGGGTTCTGCAAGCCAGTCGCGCGCGGCCGCCTCTTCTTCAAATACACGCACATCGGCTTCTACGAAGAGCTGTGAGAGCCAGGCGCTCCATGCGACCCATTGACTGCTGGTAAGCACCGCAATGCGTTTGAAGTCATGTGTATGTGCGCGCGAAAATCGTACTTCTTCCCATGCGACATCAATTGTCAAGCCGAGCATTTCACGCACATCCACCAGCAGGTTCACCGGGCCCGTAAAGTGCACTTTGTAAAGCACGAGCTCCTCGAATTCCTTGAAGTCGGCCAGCGTAAATTCACCAAGTATGGCGAATTGAACAAGGTGGCCAGTATGTTGAATGGCAATCATAGGTTAGCCCTTGGTTTGAACGGGTTGAATGAAGCCTTATCCTGAAATAGGACGGGCCCGCATTGCGAGCCCGTTGGGGTAGTGCAGTACGGTAGTACGCGATTACTTTTTGGCTGCTTTTTTCTTGCCTGATACTGCTTCCTTGAAGCCGGAGCCTGCGCTGAACTTTGGCACAGTGGTTGCAGCGATTTTGATCGTTGCACCGGTTTTAGGATTTTTTCCCGTACGTGCTGCGCGCTTGGCTGACTTAAACGTACCAAAGCCCACGAGCGTTACGGTGTCACCTTTGGAAACCGCTTTAACAACTGCGGCAATGATGCTATCAAGAACTTTGCCAGCGGCTGCTTTGCTGACATCGGCTCCAGTGGCTGCAATTTCAATCAGTTCAGCTTTATTCATTCAAAAATACCTCCAGAAATTTGCGGGCAATTACCCGAGGAAAATTTTAACCACATTTTGCAATCTTGTTTATGCATTTAGCGTAAGGTTTTTAGTGATGATTCCCCCCCCTAAGCAAACACACGATTCGTAGACTACAACAGATTGTCCCGGTGTGACAGCCCATTGCGGTGCAGCAAAAACAACCTCGAATTCAGTGGTGGAGAGCCGTTCAATTTGACAGGCGGCATCGGGTTGCCGATAACGGGTTTTGGCGGCATACACCCAGTGCGTGTGCGGCGGCTTGTTGGAAATCCACGAAAGATCAGTTGCCACAAGGCTTTGCGAGAATAAAGCGGGATGATCGTGACCTTGCACGACGTAGAGAATATTACGCTCCATGTCTTTGCTGACCACAAACCAAGGGGCTTCAGAGGCATTTTTTACCCCGCCTATCCCTAAACCTTCACGTTGTCCCAGGGTGTAATACGTCAGACCCGGATGTCTGCCAATGGCTTGATCTGTGCCAAAAATTCGTATTTCACCGGGTTGCTTGGGGATGTAGCGGGCAAGAAATTCACGAAAAGGCCGCTCGCCAATAAAGCAAATACCGGTGGAATCTTTGCGTGCGTGATTTGGCAGCCCTGCTGCAGCAGCTATTTTTCGTACATCGCGTTTATACAGATGACCGATTGGAAATAACGTTTTTGCCAGCTGCCCCTGATTGAGCCGATGCAGAAAATAAGTTTGATCTTTCGTGCCATCTTCCGCTTTGAGCAATTGCCACTCGCCCAAGAATTGCCTCACTTGAGCGTAATGCCCTGTGGCAATTTTTTCCGCACCCAGCGCTAGTGCATGATCAAGAAATGCCTTGAACTTGATTTCTGAATTACACAACACATCGGGATTGGGTGTGCGGCCTGCTTGATACTCACGCAAGAATTCCGCAAATACCCGCTCTTGATATTCGGCAGAAAAGTTAACGGCTTCAAACTCAATGCCAATGACATCAGCCACTGCGGCGGCATCTACCAAATCTTGGCGGGATGAACAGTATTCATCCGTATCGTCGCCTTCCCAGTTTTTCATGAAGAGGCCAATTACCTCATAACCTTGTTGCTTGAGCAGCAAAGCAGCGACAGCTGAATCTACGCCACCCGATAGACCAACCACAATTTTTCCCTTGTTACTTTTAGACACCAGAACCTCCGTAGTTAAACCATTCAGCAAGCGGCAAAACAATCGCTGGTTTACCGTTATCCACGTACCAGCTATCTACCGCGAAACGAAGTCGCTGAGCGGCTGTAGCCGATGTTGCCGAAGCTGCGCTCGCTGTGGCAAGCGGCAGCTCTTCTATCGTTGCAGTCAAATGCTGAAATATCCAGCCGCGTCGAGTCGTGGCAATGACGTGATGAAAGTGTAGTGCATCGTGTTGTTCCAGCAAGTGGAGAAACCGCGTGGTGGTAGTCGAGTGGTCAATACAATCCATCGCACCCTGCACGCCGGCGTCAGCAAGGTTTCCACCACGATCGGCATGTATGGGTGTCTGCTCTCCCGCCCAGGCGTAAAGCGTCCCGATGACTTGCGCCAGTAGCGTACGTTCTTCGCCCGCATCATGTGCAGCCGCTAAAGTCTGTGTCACGCTGCTTAATTGCTGTGCAGAGAATTTAACAGTTGCTTGCGTGACGCAGCCATAATTAAAACAGACGGAAACAGAGTCGTCGGCGTATGACGATGTAGTTATCAGCACAAGCAAGCAAAGAAAACGATGCATAGTGGATGCGTAGAGATGTCGACAGTTATGCGTAATGCCGAATGATTTCCAGCGGAAACCGTTGGCCACGCAGATAGTCACTCACGCACTGCCAGATTAACGGGCTGCGATGGCTGGCCTGGGTTGCCTGGATTTCTTCAGGTGTCATCCAGACGGCGCGCACGATGCCGGTGTCAAGCACCCGATGCGAGTCATGCTCACCTAATACACCGGCGAAGGCAAAGCGCAGATAAGTGATGTCTCGTTGTGGGCGCGGCCACTGATAAACACCGATCAGCGCTGTGGGCGTAAAGCCCCAGGCGGTTTCTTCCAGCGTTTCGCGTGTGCAGGCGGCAACGAGCGATTCGCCTTCATCGAGGTGGCCGGCCGGCTGATTTAAACGCAAGCCATCAGCCGTTTCTTCTTCGACCATCAAAAATTGTCCGGCACGTTCTATGAGTGCGGCAACGGTCACATTGGGCTTCCAGGGACAATTCATCGTGCGATGGCAATGATTATTAATAGGCGTATTTTAGCGCCCCTGTTAAAATCGCTGCTTCAACTAACCGATTGCTGGAGATCCCCCATGTCCATGGCTGACCGCGACGGCTTCATCTGGTACGACGGAAAACTCGTTCCCTGGCGTGAAGCCAACACCCACGTTTTGACCCATTCACTGCATTATGGCCTTGCGGTATTTGAAGGCGTGCGTGCATACAAAACCGTTTCTGGCACAGCCATTTTTCGTTTGCAAGAGCATACGGATCGCTTGTTTAGTTCTGCACACATTTATCGCATGCCCATGCCGTGGGATAAAGCAACGTTGATGGAGGCACAAAAAGAAGTCGTGCGTGCCAATAAGCTGGAATCCTGCTACATCCGCCCGATTGCGTTCTATGGCTCGGAAAAAATGGGTGTCTCGCCGCGTGGTGCGCAAACCCATGTGGCCATTGCCGCCTGGCCTTGGGGTGCTTATCTGGGTGAAGACGGTCTGGAAAAAGGTATCCGTGTCAAAACCTCAAGCTATGCACGACATCACGTGAATGTGAATATGTCGCGGGCGAAATTTTCTGGCACCTATGCCAATTCCATTTTGGCCAACATGGAAGCCACCGAAGATGGTTACGATGAGGCCTTGCTGCTGGACGTTGATGGTTTTGTTGCCGAAGGTGCCGGAGAAAATCTTTTCATCGTCAAGAATGGCGTGATTTACGAGCCGGAAATTGCTTCCGCGCTGATCGGCATCACGCGGGGTTCGGTGATTGCCTTGGCCAATGAGCTGGGGTACCAAGTGGTTGCCAAACGTTTGACGCGCGATGACATCTACATTGCCGATGAGGCGTTTTTCACCGGTACTGCCGCTGAAGTCACACCGATTCGCGAGCTGGATAACCGCACGATTGGCACGGGGGTGCGTGGTCCGGTGACAGCGCGTTTGCAAGATCTGTTTTTTGATGTGGTCAATGGCCGGGTACCCGCTCACGCCGATTGGCTCACGCCAGTTTGAGGTTTTTGCCATGAGTGCTGCCGACAACACAAACGACCGTAAGCGCGAAGTCACTATTACCGCAGCGGATTTGCCGTTAGCTTGCCCGCGCCCCGATTCACCGCTGTGGGCGCGGCATCCGCGGGTATACATTGATGTACTCAAGGCGCCGTCCGGTGAAGCGGCGTGCCCTTATTGCGGCACGCTGTACCGCTTTACCGGCGCGCGGCCAACCGGCCATCACTGATGCAATCACTGACTTTTTTCCGCACGTGAAAATTCTCGTTATCGCGCCTTCCTGGATTGGCGACACGGTGTTGTCGCAGCCACTGCTGACGCTCATCAAGCAGCAGCATCCCGCAGCGCGCATTGAGGTGTTGGCACCTGACTGGGCGGCTGCGTTATTGACGCGCATGGCAGAAGTGGATGCTGTCCTGCCGAGCCCTTTTGCGCATGGTGAGTTTGATTTTTGGGCGCGCTATGCGCTGGGTCGCCGTCTCATCAATGCCGACTTTTCCCGTGCCTATGTATTGCCCAACTCCTGGAAGTCTGCGCTGGTTCCCTTCTTCGCTCGCATTCCACAGCGCATGGGTTATCACGGTGAGGCGCGCTATGGTTTGCTCACCGAGCGGCATCGATTGGATAAAGTATTGCATCCGCAGCTGGTGCAACGCTATGCGGCCCTGATTGGACCAGTGCCAGAGGTGCTGCCGCGTCCTGCACTACTGTCTTCCCCCGTGCAGCAAGCGGCCGCACGTCGAGCATTGGCGTTGCCGGAGCAAGGTGCGCCGGTGATTTTTTGTCCGGGAGCGGAATATGGCCCTGCCAAGCGTTGGCCTGCCTGGCATTTTGCCAAGCTCGCGCGGCGCATTGTTTCTCCTGATACGCCCATCTGGCTTTTGGGCTCAAGTAAAGATGTTGCCATTGGTGAGCAGATTGTCCAGGCGTCCGATGGCGCAGTGGTTAATCTGTGTGGCAAAACATCACTCGACCAGGCGATTGATCTGCTTGCCACCGCGCGTGCCGTGGTGACGAATGATTCTGGCCTGATGCATGTGGCCGCAGCCCTGGATCGTCCGTTGGTCGCTCTGTATGGTTCATCTTCACCGTTATATACGCCACCGCTGTCGCCCACAGCGCAGATTGTGCGCAAAGACTTGCCATGTAGTCCCTGTTTCAAACGAGAATGTCCACTCGGCCATCTGGACTGCCTGAATGGGCTCAAGCCTGATGACGTGATCAAGTTTTTGCCCTTGTAACCAGTAAATACCTACATCCATCCTTGCATCTATCTTCATGAGCCCACCCGAAAACGCGATTTTTTCCACACCACAAGATACCGAAAGTGCTTTCTATGCCGCACTGGAAGCAGGCAATCTGGAAGCCATGATGCGCGTCTGGTCTGATGATGAAGAGATTGTCTGCGTCCATCCCGGAGGGCCTGCGCTCATCGGTTACAGTGCCGTGCGCGAAGCGTGGCAGCGCATTTTTTCGCACAGTGGCCGGTTAACTTTGCGGGTGGCGCAGAAAGTGGCTTTCGTCACCCCCTTCGCCGTGATTACGCATGTGCTGGAGCATTTCAGCCATGCGGGCGACGAAAGTATTGCTGCGCCGGTCGCGGCAACCAATATTTATACCCGAGGCGCATTGGGTTGGCGTATGGTGGGACACCATGCCTCACCTGCGCCGCCAGATAGCCCGCACGACGTGCCGAAAGTTTTGCACTGAGCTTTTCTGCGGTTGGGTTAATCGGAAACTGCAGAAAACCAGATTGATGAATCCCCTGGAACCCACCACCAGCCCACCTCGTTTTCAAGCTTCGCGCTGGTTGCGTGGCGCACACCGGCAGACCATCTGGCCCTTGCTTATCAAAGGCCCGCTGCCACCGTATCGCCGACAACGCTGGGATACGCCAGATGGCGATTTCATCGATCTGGATTGGGTAGACGGGGCGCCCGGCCAACCCTGCGTCGTGCTGTTTCATGGGCTGGAAGGCAGCTCAAACAGCGCTTACGCACGCGCCCTGATGCGCGCGATACACGCACGTGGCTGGCATGGGGTCGTGGTGAATTTTCGTGGCTGTTCTGGCGAGCCTAATCGTTTGCCACGGGCCTATCATTCTGGCGACGCCGCAGAGGTTGACTGGATTTTGCGGCGACTACATGCGTTCCACTGGTCTGCGCTCTTTGCGGCCGGTGTCTCACTTGGCGGCAATGTCTTGCTCAAGTGGCTGGCGGAAAATGCGCCTGCCGATAAGGCCGCCAGTCTGCTTAATGCCGCCGCCACGGTGAGTGCGCCAGTCGATTTGGCGGCGGCAGAAGGCGAGCTTGCACGTGGCGTCAAGCGTGCTTATGTGCGCTATTTTTTGCGTAGCCTGGTGCCCAAAGCACTCGAAAAGGCGGCGCGGTTTCCTGATTTGATGGATGTTGTTACCATCAAGCGTAGCCGCACGCTACGAGAGTTTGATGAAGCGGTCACCGCGCCACTGCATGGTTTTCGCGATGCCGCGGATTATTACACCCGGGCAAGCGCCGGGCCGTTGTTAGGCTTGATCAATACGCCTACGCTCCTGTTGCATGCTTCTGATGACCCGTTTTTACCATTCAGTGCCATGCCCGCTGTGAGTGATTTGCCTCGAGAGGTAACGCCTGATTTTCTTGCGCAGGGTGGTCACGCGGGTTTTGTGCAGGGGGCGTGGCCTGGCAACATGGCCTGGCTGCCGCAACGCCTCCTGACTTATTTTGATCGTCACATTGTGCGTGATCTGCGCATGCCATAATTTGAACTTACCCTTGGCCCAATTTATTCAAGATGAAAAATCCTGCCCCCGAAATTTTCAAAGCCTATGACATTCGCGGCATCGTCGATAAAACGCTGACTGTGGAAGCCGTGCGTCTGATCGGCCAGGCGTTGGGTAGCGAAGCCAGCGACCACGGCATCGCGGCAATTGCTGTCGGGCGTGATGGCCGCCTTTCTGGCCCGGCGCTATTGGCAGCGTTAGCCGATGGCATCATCCAGGCGGGTGTCGATGTCATCGACATTGGTTGCGTGCCGACGCCAGTGAGTTATTTTGCCGCGCATGAGCTGGGCACCAGCAGCTGCGTTTCGGTCACTGGCAGCCATAATCCACCGGATTACAATGGCCTCAAGATGGTACTGGCCGGGCAGACGCTGTATGGAGAGATGATTCAAGACCTGCGCCGCCGTATCACCAGCGCCGACTTTGCGCATGGCACCGGAGGCCGCGGCACCATACGCCAGGCCGATGTACGCGCCGCCTATCTCAACCGTATTGTCGGTGATGTCAAGCTCGCACGGCCGATGAAAATCGTGATCGACAGCGGCAATGGCGTAGCTGGGGCGATTGCGCCAGAACTCTTCCGCCGTCTGGGTTGCGAAGTTATCGAGTTGTTCTGCGAAGTGGATGGCCACTTTCCCAACCACCATCCGGATCCGTCCAAGCCGGAAAATTTGCGGGATGTACAGCGCGCGTTGCGCGAAACGGATGCCGAACTCGGCTTGGCGTTTGATGGTGATGGCGACCGCCTTGGTGTGGTTACCAAAGATGGAGAAATCATTTTCCCTGATCGGCAATTGATGCTTTTTGCGGCTGACGTGCTCACACGTAACCCCGGCGCACAAATTATTTATGACGTGAAATGTTCGCGCTGGGTGGCTGAATCCATTCGTCATCAAGGCGGCAAACCGTTGATGTGGAACACCGGCCATGCACTGATCAAAGCCAAACTCAATGAAACCAACGCGCCCCTGGCCGGGGAGATGAGCGGCCACATGTTTTTCAAGGAGCGCTGGTATGGCTTTGATGACGGCCTTTATGCCGGCGCGCGCCTGCTCGAAATTGTGTCACGCTGGAAAGATGCCAACTGGCCGTTAAAACATTTACCCAATGCGCTCTCCACTCCCGAGCTCAACATCAAGATGAACGAGGGCGAGCCGCATACGCTGGTGGCCAAGCTGCAAAAAAGCGGGCAATTCCCGACCGCACGCGAGCTGATTACCATTGATGGCGTGCGCGCCGAATATGCCGATGGTTTTGGTTTGGTGCGCGCCTCCAACACCACGCCGGTGGTGGTGCTGCGCTTTGAAGCGGATACGAAAAAAGCACTTAAACGTATTCAAAAAGAATTCAAAGCGGCACTAGAAGCGGCATGGCCCGGCATCCGCACGGATTTCGACAGCTGATTTTCATGTATGGGCGATGCCTGAAAAAGCTCAGCCTGTATCTCTTGTCTTTCTGCAGCACCATCGACCTGCGCCATGGCAGAGAACAGGTATTGGGCTATTGACGCATTATTCTTTGCGCAGCAAAAAGCCGGTGCTGGCAAGACGGTGAATTAGGCAAATTGCTGCTGACAGGTGGCGTGAGCCAGGGGGAAGACGCAGCGGGTGGCGGATTGACGCCCTGGACGTTTATTGGCGGGCATGGTACGGACGATGAAGTCGGCGGCAACGTTTTTTGCCACCGTGGTCAAGACAGGCGATTTTCGCCTCAATACCTGGGGGTGCACTGATCGTCATTCATGACCGCGTAGAGCTTTCCTATGCAGAACAGCGCTTCGATTTCTGATGCGTTGCCTTGTCTGGATTCAGGGTTGGATATTAAAGACAGCGGGTACGAATGCCGAAGTGTGCGGCAGCTTCTGACGCATTTGAAGCAAGATTGTTTGATGCGATGCTGCTTCGTTTCATGATTTACCCTCGACCCAGGCTTTAACCGACACAAGTGCACCCGGCAAGGCGGCTGTATCCGTGCCACCTGCTTGCGCCATATCCGCGCGACCGCCGCCTTTGCCGCCCACTTGCGCGGCAACGTAGTTCACCAATTCACCAGCCTTGAAACGGGCTGTTAAATCGGGTGTTACACCGGCGACCAAGGTTACTTTACCGTCACTTGCGGTGGCGAGCAGAATCACGGCTGACTTGAGTTTGTCTTTGAGTTTGTCCAGGGTTTCGCGCAGCGCGTTGGCATCTGCAATATCCAGCTTGGCCGCCAGCACGCGCGTGCCATTCACTTCGATGGCTTGCGCGGCGAGATCGTCGCTCTGTTGCGCGACGAGTTTCGAGGTGAGGCGTGCAACTTCTTTTTCCAGCAGTTTGATGTTGTTCAACATCTGCACGACACGTTCGGCCACTTCCGGCAGCGGCGCCTTTATTTCGGCGGCGACGGTTTCGAGCAAAAATTGATCGGCCTGCATTTGCGCCAGCGCTACATCGCCACATACTGCTTCGATGCGACGCACTCCGGCGGCCACGCCGGTTTCCAGCGTGATCTTGAACAGGCCAATGTCGCCGGTACGCGTGACATGCGTGCCGCCGCATAGTTCGCGGCTGCTGCCGATATCCAGCACGCGAACTTCATCGCCGTACTTTTCGCCAAATAGCATCATGGCACCGGTTTTTTTCGCTTCTTCCAGCGGCAGCACGCGCGCCTGTGTCGCTACATTGGCAAGAATCTCGGCATTCACCTGGCGCTCGATGCGCACAATTTCGGCACTGCTCAAGGGCTGCGTGTGGGCGAAGTCAAAGCGCGTTTTATCAGCGTCGACTTGCGATCCTTTCTGCTGCACATGGCTGCCGAGCATTTCGCGCAACGCATGGTGCATGAGATGGGTTGCCGAATGATGGCGTGCGGTGCGCACACGCGCTAGCGCATCGACGCTCGCCGTTACGCCAGCGCCGACTTTTAGTGTGCCGGTGGTGATCACGCCGTGATGGCCGAAGACGGTGGCCTGAATTTTTTGCGTATCCTCAATGCTGAAAATCGCCCCGCTGCCACGCAGTTCGCCGCGGTCGCCTGCCTGGCCGCCGGATTCGGCGTAGAACGGCGTGCGATCAAGTACCACTACGCCCAGTGCGCCCTCGGGCAGTTCTTCAACCGCTGCGCCGTCCTTGTACAGCGCCAGCACCGTAGCTTGCGTTTCCAGCGTGGCATAGCCCTGAAAATCGGTCGCTGCACCGGCATAGTCGACTTTCACGGCCATGGTGAACTTGCCTGCGGCACGCGCCTGTTCCTTTTGCCGCTTCATCGCCGCATCGAACGCGGCAGCATCAACCGTGACGCTGCGCTCGCGGCAGATGTCGGCCGTCAAATCAAGCGGAAATCCATAGGTGTCATGCAGCTTGAATGCTGTTTCGCCGTTGAATACAAGGGTATTGGTTTCTTGCATGTCAGCCAGTTCTGTTTCCAGAATCGCCATGCCATGTTCGATGGTGGCAAAAAAACGTTCTTCTTCCTGGCGCAGGATAGTCATGATGCGCGCTTGCCCCGCCTTGAGTTCGGGATAAGCCTCACCCATTTCGGCGACCAGGTCGGGTACCATCTGGTGGAAGAACGCCGCGCGCACACCGAGCTTGTAGCCGTGGCGAATCGCGCGGCGGATGATGCGGCGCAGGACATAGCCGCGACCCTCGTTGCCCGGAATTACGCCATCAGCAATCAGAAAAGAGGTGGCGCGAATATGGTCGGCCAGCACTTTGAGCGACGGATTTTCCACATTAGCGCAGCTTGCTTCGCGAGCCGCCGCCCTGATCAGTTTCTGGAACAGATCAATCTCGTAATTGCTGTGCACGTGCTGCAACACCGCCGCGATGCGCTCCAGCCCCATGCCGGTGTCGACTGAGGGCTTGGGCAGCGGATGCATGACATAGTCATCACCAGTCTTCTCTCGATTAAACTGCATGAACACGTTGTTCCAGATTTCGATATAGCGGTCGCCATCTTCATCGGGCGAACCCGGCGGGCCACCGGGGATGTCTGCCCCATGATCATAAAAAATCTCGGTGCACGGGCCGCACGGGCCGGTGTCGCCCATCATCCAGAAATTGTCGGAAGCATAACGCGCGCCCTTGTTGTCGCCGATGCGCACCACGCGCTCGGGCGGCACGCCGATGGTTTTTGTCCACAGGTCGTAGGCTTCGTCGTCCTCGGCATAGACCGTGACCCAGAGTTTTTCTTTGGGTAGCGTGAAGACTTCGGTGAGCAGTTCCCATGCGTAATGAATGGCGTCGCGTTTGAAGTAATCGCCGAAGCTGAAATTGCCCAGCATCTCGAAAAAGGTGTGATGCCGCGCGGTGTAACCGACATTTTCCAGGTCATTATGCTTGCCGCCAGCACGTACGCATTTTTGCGACGACGTGGCGCGGTTGTAGGGGCGTTTGTCGAAACCGAGAAAAACATCCTTGAACTGGTTCATCCCGGCATTGGTGAATAGCAGCGTCGGGTCTTCATGCGGCACCAGCGAACTGGAAGCAACGACGTGATGGCCCTTGGAGGCAAAGAAATCGAGAAATTTCTGGCGGATTTCGGCTGCTTTCATGGCGGTGGGGGCAAAGAGACAAAATGTTGATTTTACGCGAGCACGGCAAAAAAAAGCCCGCCGGGATGGCGGGCTTTTGTCGGCGGCAGCGTTTGCTTACCGACGATGCAAATGATGCGGCGAATGATCTCTCATGCCATCGTGGTTGAAGTCATGCTGCCGATCATGCTTCTGGCGATAAATGTGCCGGCTTTGCACGTTCTCGGCTTGCTGCAGCCGCTTGCGTTCCTGCGATGTCACGCTGCCATCGCTCTTGGCTTTGTCTTCCATGCCCTGAATACGTTCTTGCGCCTGTTCAAGGTGATTGGTTTCCCGGTTGGTTAGTGCTCCCGACTGAATCCCTTGATCAATGCGCTGCTGCTGATTTTGCTGCCGATGATCAATGTTGGGCGTATTGGTTTGCGCCAGTACAGGCAAGGCAAAAGACAGGGTGAGGGCGGTAACGATGAGGCTTGCTGTGTGTTTCATTTTTTGCTCCTTGTATGAAAGCGATGCGTATGGGATAAGCCCATGTGTCAATTAACGCAGCAACACGCTGGGGGGTAACAACAGAAATGTAAGCAAATATGTGTTGGCTTTATCTTTATTTCGATTATTCCACCTTCAAAAGTTTTCTGCGCGCCGTTCCACCAGAACCGACTTTTTGCATAAAAAAACCCGATACCGAAGTATCGGGTTAAACCAGCCCTTTGCAGGCTGGAGGGGGGAGGGAAACCGGATTAACAATTAAATGACGTTGTTAATGGTGCTGGACATCGCAGGCTGTTTATCGCGGCGGGTAATATCCGTATGGTGGTGGCGGCACGAATGGTTGCGGGTTTGTGTATTCCCGTGACTGCGCGTTTTTGCCGACGAATTCTGCAGGCACTGCTACTCGCTCTCCTTTTGCATACATGCATTGGGTATAGGCATTATCGTATTGCTGTTGCGTGCCATAGGCCGACCTTTGCGCCGCATCGGTGCCCGCCATGCTACCCATGAGCACACCTGCACCAGCACCTACGCCCGCACCCTGATGGCCGCCGATTGCCGCACCGGCAACAGCGCCCACGGCAGCACCCACTACGGCGCTTTTCACGCCCGCATCGGTAGCTGCCTGATTCGGACTTGTTCCGCCAACTTGTGCCAAGGCATAGTTGCGGCAATCGAGATCATCTTGCCTGAACTGCTCGAAACTTTTCTTGCTCCCCGGCAAGGCCATGGTGCTGGGGCCCGTGGGAAGTGAGGTACAGGCTGCTAGCAAAGCCATGCCGCAGAGGACGGCGAGACTTGAACGTCTATCCATTTCAGATTCTCCTTGGCTTTTTCAATGCGGTGGCGGTGGCTGGGGTGTCACTTGCTGCCAACCGGCGGGACATTCCTTCACATACGGATAGTAAGTTCTGGATTTTTCGCAGTAATACCAGTAGCCAGTCTGTCCTTCGAGGCGAGTTTCCGGATCAGGCTGTTCGATATAAACAGACGGCGCTGGCTGTATCACCACAGTTCTTGGGTAATAGGCTGGTGGGTAATAGTAAATAGGCGGGTAATACCAAGGGAACCATGGATCAATCGTGATGCCAATATGGCTACGATGCCCGCCATATCCACCATGTCCTCCCCCATGACCAGAGCCTCGATCTGCCCATGCGCTGCCACTTAACGCAAGACCCAGTGCCACAAGGATTGATAAAAGTTTTGGCGATTTCATTTGCGTCCTCCATTCATCAAGGCATCTCGCAATGCTTCATTGCATGAGCCTCATTGAAGCACTGAGGAAGCCGATTAGTGTTGCGTGAATGAAATATTTTGTAAGTTTTTGTTAGGTGCGGAGCGGTACAAGACCTTGCATTTCTTCGGGCGTCCAGAGATCCATGCGATCAGTGAATATCGCATGGACTCCTGCGGCGAACAAGAGAGTGGCAGTGGCGCGATTATTCACGGTATAACAGGCGAGCGGAATACCGCTGCGACAAAGTGGTGCGATGTGCTCTGTGGTAATGCCCGCCGCCGCCGTATGCAAGGCTGATGCGCTGCAAGCATTGAGTTGCTCGCGCCAGTCGGCAGGAATTGTCTCGGTCAGCAATGCGCGCGGAATGCGCGGGGCCGCATGCAGCGCGTGTTGCAGCGCCAGCGCAGAAAATGACGATAGCAAGATAGTGCTTGGCTGGTTGTTTGCACTATGTGCCGCAACCAGGGCGGCAACGACGCGCCCTGTCTCGGCTTCGGTGCCGGGCGTGGGCTTGATCTCCACATTCGCCCACAGGCCGAGCTCGTCGCAGGTTCGCAAGGCAGCCTGAAAAGTCGGCGCGGGCTCGACGGCGAATGCGTGATGATATTTGCCGCCCGCGTCGAGGCGGGTGATTTCCGCCATGGTTTTGCTGGCGACGAATCCTGTGCCGTTGGTGGTGCGTTCCAGCGTGTCGTCGTGCATCAGGATGGGCACGCCATCGGCGGTTAGCGCAACATCAAACTCTACGCCCCGGCAGCCCATGCGCGCCGCAATGCGCATCCCGGCCAGGGTGTTTTCCGGTGCCAGCGCACCGCCACAGCGATGCGCGATGATGCGCGGGTAAGCGATTGCTTGCAGAGTCGTTTGCAAGATCACTTGCGTCGCCGCGCTGCCTTGGTTGTTGATTTACTTGAAACAGGGGAGTTCGCGCGAAGCGTGGTGGTATCCAGCGCCTGTTTGGCGGAGAGCGGTGTGCTCCAGACCAGCGCAACCTGCTCATTGAGCGCGAGGTGCAAGTGGTCACGCAACGTGCCGGGGCGCATGCGGGTGCTGTCACCGCGCGAGGCGGCAAGCCGTCGCTCGGCTGCATCTGCGAGGGCAGCGGGCATCCCTGATTCACGCAGCGCATTGAGCGCTTCCGGCGTCATGGGCAATGAGCCGCTGGCGCGTACCCACTCCTTTTGCACGTCAGGCTGCAACAGGTAGCTTACAAAGCGCGCAGCAAGTGCATTGGCTGCCTTGGGCTGGCCGGGGAGCACCCACAACGCGGCGCCATCGGGCAATACCTTGTCGCGTTGTGCGCCATAGGCGTCTTCGTAAAAGGGCAGCGGGGCAATACTGACATCCATGCCGGCCGCACGGGCAGCGACATACAGCGAGGACTCGCCGGTAATCATGGCGCATTCGCCTTGCAAGAAGCGCTGGTTGGCCTCAGCGTCCGGCCCGAAGTACTCAAAGTAACGGCTCTTTTCCCAACTGGCCAGCAGCGCCAGATGCTTTACGTTCATGAGGTTATTCGCCTTCACTTTTTCGCTACGGCCGGTACGAATGTCCATCTGTTCGCCATGCTGGGATGCGATGTTTTCAAGATGCACCCAGGCGAAGCGGCTACTGGTTAGCGGGCATTTAACGCCATGGTCAGACAGGGTGCCGGCGAGATTTTGTACATCATGCCAAGTACGCGGTGCCAGATCAATGGTTTTTGCTGCGCTGGGGACTTGCTTGCGATTGATCAGCAGGACGGGGAGCGACATCCCCATGGGCAATGCTTGCGGCTGGCCTGTGCTATCGGCAACCGCATCCAGAATTTGTGGGTAGAAAATGTCGGGATTGAGCGGCTGACCATAGTCGCGCATCAGTTTATGCAATGGCATGAATGCAGGGCGCGCATTGAAAAAATTCACGCTGTCATCGGCATTCAGCAAGGCGAGCAGCGGCAGGGTGTGTTTGTTGTCGAAGCTACGCGCATCCTGCAAAACGACGCGGCCATGGCCTTTGACACTATCGTTAAAGCGCAAAACCAGCGTTGCCAGCGCATCTTGCGCCTTGCCATCTAACGCATGCCGCAAGGCTACTTCTTGTGCGGATGCGTGGGCTGAAAAACTTAAAACAAAAAAGCCGAGTACGCCTGAAAAATATTTATTGATACCAGTCAATTTCACTTCCTCCGTGGAATAAAAACGCGATGTGGCCAGCGGTATGGTCGCTTGCTGCCTGGGCGCATATTGCTGCTTTGAGCCAATGACTGCGCTGTACTGTACACGAGTCTCTTCATACTCGTCTGGACATTAGCCTGTCATCATCAAGTGTGCCATCATGTATGCTTTCATTTTAGGCCGGTAGTTGTTAATCGTCTTGAGAAAAACTTGAGTGAATGAGGTCACTGTGAGAGACGTTAGAAAAGTACTTTCTGCAATTTTTATATTTTTCATTGCCCTTGCGCTGATGGCCGTTACTCCGGTTTTTGCTGCGGTGACGGTGGCTGGCATTAAATTTGATGAGACGGCAAAAATCGGCGGTGGTGATACGGTGCTCAATGGCGCTGGCGTACGCGGCGTGATGTTTCTTAATGCCTATGTCATCGGCTTGTATTTGACAACAAGGCAAACAGATGCCGCTGCTGCTTATCAGGTGCCAGGGGCGAAGCGTTTGCGTGTGGTTGTGTTGATGGAATCGCCCGCTGAACGCTTGGCTCAATCGTTAGGCAAAGGTATCGAGAAAAACCATGACACGGAAGCGATGATGCTTCTAAAGCCTCGTTTGGACGTCTTCAAGGCAGCCTTGTTGACGTTGGGTACCGCGCATTCGGGTGATGTGGCTGATTTTGACTGGTTGCCCAAGGGAAAAAATGAAAAAGACGGTGTGCTGCGCTTGACCATCAATGGCAAAAGATATGGTGAAGATATTGCGGGGGAAGATTTTTATCAGGCACTCATGACCGTCTGGCTGGGCGAGCGGCCGGCTGACCGCGCCTTGAAAGCCGCGCTCTTGGGACAGGTGGTAGCACCATGACGATACGCCACTCTGCAAAAATCGCTGGGCGTGAAGGGGCGCAGCAGCTTTCTCCCTTCGCTGTGCCCTTTGCTGCGGTTTTACCTGCGCCATCGACAACATCAAATAAAAACAGGCCACTGTTTGCATTGGGTATTCGTTGTAATAATGATGATGTGACTGCCATCGAATATCTTTTGCCCTGCGCTGCACAGGCACCAGAGTCATTCTTGGCCAAAGAGGTGGTGCGCCAGATTAACGCCTGGTTTCTTGACCCTGCTTTCGTGTTCGGTTTGCCCCTGGCGCCTGCGGGCACGCCATTTCAGCGGCGGGTGTGGGCAGCCATTGCAGCGATTCCGGCAGGGGATATACAGAGTTATGGTGCGCTGGCTACGCAAATCGGCAGTGGACCGCGCGCGGTAGGCAATGCCTGTGGCGCCAACCCGTATCCCCTTGTGGTGCCGTGCCATCGTGTCATCGCGGCGAATCACGGGTTAGGCGGCTTTGCTCGGCAGCGGGGTGGATTTCTGCTGGAAGTAAAGCGATGGCTATTGCAGCATGAGCGGCATGAACGATATTGATGCCCGCCTGATCGACGAATTCATCGATGCGTTGTGGTTGGCGGATGGTTTGGCGAAAAATACGCTGGCTGGATATCGCAGCGATCTTCAATTATTCGCCATCTGGCTAGTCGCGCGCGGTACGACATTGAGTACAGCCAGTGAGGTGACGATTAACGATTATCTGGCGCATTTGCATGCACGCGCGGGAAGTATTAAAACGACTAGCCAGCGGCGCTTGATGGCGAGCCTGAAACGGCTTTATCGCTGGCTGCTTGATCAGGGACGAACGCAGTCCGACCCGTTGCGCAACATTGAAAAACCAAAAGCGATCCAGCGATTCCCCAAAACGCTGGCAGAAAAACAGGTGACGGATTTGCTCGATGCACCGGACACCAATACCGCACTCGGGTTGCGTGACCGCGCGATGCTGGAACTGTTGTACGCCACAGGTTTGCGCGTGTCTGAACTCATCGGCCTGCGTTTGTTCGAACTGAATTTGAACGATAACGTGGTGCGTGTGATGGGCAAAGGGTCAAAAGAGCGACTGGTGCCGCTAGGCGAAGTGGCCGCCGACTGGCTGGCGCGTTATATCCGTGAGGCGCGTGGTAACTTGCTGGGCGGACATGTGTCGGATGCGATTTTTGTCACCGCACGGGGCACGGGCATGACGCGGCAAATGTTCTGGGTGCTCATCAAAAGATACGCGCTGCATGCAGGTATTCCGCAGCAGCGCATTTCGCCGCATGTGTTGCGCCATGCGTTTGCGACCCACCTGCTGAATCATGGCGCTGATTTGCGCGTGGTGCAACTGTTGTTGGGCCACGCCGATATTTCGACGACGCAGATTTACACACATGTGGCTCGCGAACGGCTCAAACAGTTGCATCATCGGCACCACCCGCGCGGTTGATACACCGTGTTCATGTGGGTGGCGTGCGGCTGGCATTTAGCCGAGCTTGCGCGAACGCTCGATCTGCACGCCTACGCGGCGCACGCCTTTCATGATGCCCAGCTTGGCAATGCTGATTCTGACCCAGGGCGCACCGAATTCATCCAGCAGCAGATGAATGACATATTCCCCCAGGGTTTCCAGCAAATTGAAATGACGGGAAGCCAGCTCGCTGCGGATGCGTTCGATCACTTCGTCATAGCGGATGGTGCGTGCGATGTCGTCGCTTTGTGTGGCCTCGTCAGGCACGCCAAAGGTGAGACTGATCTCCAGCGTTTGTGGCGCGACTCTCTCGCGTTCGAAAACACCCACCAGCGCCTCGACGCGCATTTCCTCGATGAAAATCAAATCCACTGTGCGCCTCCGGTTTAGAATTCCTCCATTCTAGGGACTTTGTCATGAACATTGGTTTAGCGTGTCTTCTCGGCTATTTTCTTGGATCACTGCCCTTTGCCGTAATTGTCTCGCGCGTCTTTGGCCTGGCTGATCCGCGCAGTTTTGGCTCAGGCAACCCGGGGGCCACCAATGTGCTGCGCTCGGGCAACATGTTGGCCGCATTATTGACCCTGCTGGGTGATGTTGGCAAAGGTTGGCTGGCGATATTCGTTGCCGCAAAGCTCGGCGCTGGTGGGACGACGATTGCTGCAGCTGGCCTGGCGGCATTTCTCGGCCACGTGCTTCCGGTGACGCTGAGCTTTAAAGGCGGAAAGGGTGTAGCTACAGCGCTGGGCGTGCTGCTTGGGTTTTCGCTTGCGCTAGGCGGGTGGGTGGCGGCTGTGTGGGTGCTGGTGGCTACAGTGACACGCTATTCCTCATTGGCCGCGTTGACAGCGGCAGCCAGCGCGCCTTTTATAGCGATGCTGCGCCATGAACGGATCGAGGTCGTGCTGGCGGTGGCGGTGATGTCTGTGGTGCTAATTTATCGGCATCGCTTGAATATCCAAAAACTGCGCGCAGGCACAGAAAGCCGCCTGGGTGAAAACCGCGCTTTTCAGTCGCCAGAAGATTCCGCAGACAATTGATTCAACGGCCAGCGTGGGTGGATAGCAAAAGCGCCTTGGCTCACGGGGTTTGCCAAGCCTTGGGCCAAGCGTTGCGCGCCACAAAAGGCAATCATTGCGCCGTTATCGGTACATAAATCCAGTTCAGGATAAAACGCGCGCCCACCGGCAGCCAAAAGGGTTGCATCCAATCGCTGTCGCAAGCGCAGATTGGCGCCCACGCCACCAGCGACGACCAAGCGAAAAAGTCGGCGCTGGCGACACGCCGCCAAGGCTTTGGCAACGATAACATCGACCACTGCTTCTTGAAATTCTGCGGCCAGATCGGCACGATCAGCTTCACTCAGCAGTTTATCGCGTGCCAGAGTTAGCACGGCTGTTTTGAGGCCAGAAAAACTGAAAGACAAGTCGCCACTGGCAAGCATTGGTCGTGGCAGCTTGTAGCGCCCTGGCGTACCCGATGCGGCCAGTTCGGCCAAGGCCGGCCCGCCAGGGTAGCCCAGTCCCAAGAGCTTCGCTGTCTTGTCGAAGGCTTCGCCTGCGGCATCATCCAGCGACTCGCCGAGCAGCTCATAATCGCCCACCCGCGTGACACACATCAACTGCGTGTGGCCGCCGGAAACCAGCAGCGCGATAAAGGGAAATTCAGGTGCATCGGCTGCGAGCAGAGGCGAGAGCAAATGTCCTTCCAGATGATGCACGGGCAGGGTGGGGATATTGAGCGCCTGGCCAAGCGATTCGGCAAAACTGGCACCCACCAGCAGCGCACCGGCCAGTCCAGGGCCTGCCGTGTAGGCAATCGCATCAATGTCTTGACGCCTGCATCCGCTGGCCGTCAGTACATGCGTGAGTAGCGGAATCAGCCGACGAATGTGGTCGCGAGAGGCTAACTCGGGTACCACGCCACCATAAATTCCATGCATGGCCACTTGACTGTGTACGGCATGCGCCAACAGGCCCCGCTCAGTGTCGTAGAGGGCCAGGCCGGTTTCGTCGCAGGAAGATTCAATACCTAAAACTCGCATAGGCGCATTCTATCCGCTGCACCCCTTTGACATCTGCCTGAAAATCTTTAGAATGCACGCCTCTTCGTCTTATCAAGGTCACTGCAATGCCTGGTATTCGTGTCAAAGAAAATGAACCCTTTGAAGTTGCTGTCCGTCGCTTCAAGCGCACCATTGAAAAAGTAGGCCTCCTCACCGAGTTGCGGGCCCGTACGTTCTACGAAAAGCCCACTTCCGAGCGCAAGCGTAAAGCGGCTGCTGCGGTTAAACGGCATAAAAAGCGTATCAGCAGCCAGTTGTTGCCGCCAAAAATGTATTGAGATTCTGGTTGGCGGTTGTGTGTGGCGAACGTGCCTGTGGTTACTTAGGGCGACCCACACCGGCCAATAACAAGGTTGGCAATGATGACGTAAAGAAACCGCCACCAGGCGGTTTTTGTATTTCTTGAAAGAAAATAAAATGACCTCCATCACGCTTAAAGACCGTATCAGCGCCGACTGGAAAGCCGCCCTGAAAGCAGGCGATCGCCCACGCAAAGAGGCGCTTTCTTTGTTGCTGGCGGCCATCAAACAAAAACTGGTGGATGAGCGGGTTGAGCTGGATGACGCGGGTGTCATCGCCGTGATTGAAAAAATGCTCAAGCAGCGCAAGGATTCAATCACCCAGTATGAAGCTGCCAGGCGGCAAGACTTGGCAGATGCGGAAAAATACGAAGCAGAAGTGCTCTCCGCCTATATGCCGCAAGCGATGGACGCCGCGCAGATTGAATCCATTATCATCGCCTCTATTCAAGCTGTAAGCGCAGCGGCACCTTCAGATATGGGCAAAGTGATTGCACACATCAAGCCCCAAGTGGCAGGCCGCGCGGATATGGGCGAAGTGTCGCGTTTGGTGAAAGCCAAACTTGGCGCGCTAAGCGGTGCGTAGTAGTGCAAAACTCAGTGACTAGCGCATAATGCCAAGGTGATCCCCGAAAGCTTTGTCCAGGAACTCCTTGCCCGCATAGATATTGTGGATGTGGTTGAGCGCTACGTGTCTTTGCGCAAGGGTGGCGCGAACTACAGCGCCTGCTGTCCGTTTCACTCGGAAAAAACCCCCTCGTTTACGGTCAGCCCGAGCAAGCAGTTTTATCATTGCTTTGGCTGTGGCGCGCATGGCAGCGCGGTGGGTTTTGTCATGCAATATTCCGGCATCGGTTTTATTGAGGCGATTGAAGAGCTCGCCTCATCGGTCGGATTATCGGTGCCGAGAACCGAGCGCCACCATAGCGAACAAGCGAAAAAGGCGCCATTGACCGAATTAATGGCACGCGCGATGCACTTTTATCGCGAACAGCTCAAGATTTCTTCCAAAGCCGTTGATTATTTCCGTGCCCGAGGGCTGACCGGCGAGATAGCCGCTAAATTTGGCCTTGGCTATGCTCCCGATGGGTGGCAAGGTTTGCAGCAGGCTTTCCCTGAATACAACGATAACGCACTGATTGAGTGCGGCTTGGTGATTAGCAATGACCAGGGGCGCCGCTATGATCGGTTTCGTGATCGGGTAATGTTTCCGATTCTTGACCAACGCGGCAATGTCATTGGCTTTGGCGGGCGCGTGATCGGCGAAGGGGAACCGAAGTATCTCAATTCACCCGAGACTCCGCTGTTTGAAAAAGGCCGCGAGCTATATGGCTTGCCTCAGGCTCGAAAAGCGATCCAGGAAGAAGATACTGTTCTGGTGGTTGAAGGCTATATGGATGTCGTGGGTCTGGCGCAACATGGTGTCGGCAATGTGGTTGCCACGCTGGGCACAGCAGCAACCGATGCCAACGTACAAAAACTGCTGAAGCTGGCAAGCCGTGTTGTTTTTTGTTTCGATCGGGATAGCGCCGGAGACCGTGCTGCCTGGCGTGCGATGGAGGTGAGCCTGGCACATCTGGCGGATAACAAAACAGTTGAGATATTGCAAATGCCGGGCAATCAGGATCCGGACGAATTTATCCGCGCACACGGCAAAGAAGCCTTTGTTCATCACACGCGCAATGCCACCCGTTTATCCGAGTTTCTGGTACGCGAACTAACCAAGCAAACCCCGCCGGTGAGCGCAGAAAATCGGGCAAAACTAGTGCATGAGGCAAAGCCTTTGCTGCAAAAAATCGCAGCACCTATTTTAAGAATCCAAATCGTCAAAGAGATTGCTGCCCGGGCGCAAGTGTCGCAAACCGAGGTGGAAGCCCAGTGTGAGCTAAAGTCGCTCACTCGTAATCGGTATGCGCCAGCGCAAATGAAGCAGCGCCCGGTACCCTCGACCATTGAGCACAAGTTGCTGAAAATTGTGCTGCATAAACCCATATGGGCAGCGCAGTTGCCGCTGGATTTGATCGATCGTGAGCAACCGGCAGGCGCGGCATTGCATGCCATTGCCCGGGCAATTGCGCACGGCGAGCTGGTAGCGGCAGGCTTTGGCGTCATGATTGAATTTTTCCGTGGAACAGCGCATGAGCCACTAGTTTCGGCGTTGGCGACAACCAGCGAAGAGGAGCTTGACTTAGCTGCACTTGAGGCGGTTTTCAATGACGTGATTATCCATTTGCAGCATGCCCAACTTACTGCTGAAATTGAAAAACTTACGGCACAGGCGCGGCAGGGGCTTAATTTGGAAGAGCGCCAGCGACTGACGTATCTGCTGGCAAAAAAACGCAGCGCTTCACTTGCTGCGGCAGATACCCCACTCTGATATAATTACGGGTTACCCAGCGCTTTCACTGTTTTTATGATGCGCTGAACTATTTACTCTCAGTGCCCAAGGTCTTACACAGTAGCTGTAAATTCTTACTGCGCCATTCCTGCGTCTCCGCCGAGGATTATCATGCCGAACAAAATCACCACGACAAAAAGCAAATCAAAAGCTGCCAGCGCAACGGTCGAGCAAAAGATTCCTGCCGCTAAAGAAAAAAAAGCGAGGGCTGCCGCTCCTGAAGCGCCTGTAGCCGCACCAGCAAAACCTGTGGCGGTCGAAGTGATTGCCAAAGGCCGTGGCCGCAAGAGCAAAGAGAAATTGATCATCGCGCCAGAAGCCGCACCTCTGGATATGGATGCCAAGCGCAGTCGGCTCAAAACCCTGATTGCTTTGGGCAAGGAACGTGGCTATTTGACGTATGCCGAAATTAACGATCATCTGCCGGACGAGTTGGTTGATGCAGAGCAGATCGAATCGATTATTGCTACTTTTGCCGATATGTCGATACAGGTGTTTGATGAAGCCCCCGCTGTCGAAGACATGCTGCTGAATCAAACTTCGCCTGCACCGGTTGATGCCGAAGAAGTGGAAGAGCAAGCCGAGCAAGCCTTGTCGACGGTTGATTCGGAATTTGGTCGCACAACAGACCCCGTGCGTATGTATATGCGTGAAATGGGTTCGGTCGGGTTGCTTACGCGTGAGAGCGAAATTGAAATTGCCAAGCGCATTGAGGATGGCTTAAAGCACATGGTGATGGCTATTTCTGCCTGTCCCACCACCATTGCCGCCATGCTCGACATGGCCGCTCGTGTCGCGCGCGATGAGATGCGCATCGATGAGCTCATTGATGGTCTGATTGATCCCAATGCATCGGACGAAGAGCTGGAGGCCGCAGCCGCAGAAGAGGACATTGAAGAGGACTTTGCTGATGGAGACGACGGCAGTGCGCAAGTGTCTGCTTCATTGCTCAAGCTCAAGCAAGAAGCATTAGAGCGTTTCTCGCTCATCCACGCCCTTTACGGAAAATTACAGCAGACACTCTCCAAAAAAGGTTCCGAGGATAAAAGTTATCTGCGCCTCAAGAAGCAGATTGCAGATGAGCTTTTGAACATCCGTTTCACCGCCAAAACAATTGAAAAGCTGTGTGGTTCTGTGCGCAGCATCGTTGACTCCGTGCGCAGTCATGAGCGGAAAATTCTGCATTTTTGTGTCGATAAATCGAATATGCCGAGGCAACATTTCATTAAGTCGTTTCCTGGCAATGAAGTGGATACGGATTGGGTCAAAAGAGAGATCCAGTCAGGCAAACCCTATGCGGCTCTGCTCATTCGCAATGCGCCTAACGTGGTGGATGAGCAGCATAGCTTGATTGAGCTGCAAAGCCAGACAGGTATCCCGCTCAAAGAGCTCAAGGACATCAACAAGCAGATGTCCACCGGCGAAGCCAAGGCCCGCCGTGCCAAGCGCGAAATGACCGAAGCCAATTTGCGGCTGGTGATCTCGATTGCCAAAAAATACACCAATCGTGGCTTGCAGTTCCTTGACCTGATTCAAGAAGGCAACATTGGCTTGATGAAGGCCGTGGATAAATTCGAATATCGCCGTGGCTACAAGTTTTCAACCTATGCCACGTGGTGGATTCGGCAAGCCATTACCCGCTCGATTGCTGATCAGGCGCGCACTATCCGCATTCCGGTGCATATGATCGAGACCATCAACAAGATGAATCGCATCAGCCGCCAGATATTGCAAGAGACA
Organism: Rugosibacter sp.; assembly: GCA_004322535.1. GTDB lineage: Bacteria > Pseudomonadota > Gammaproteobacteria > Burkholderiales > Rhodocyclaceae > Rugosibacter. The sequence goes on along the minus strand of SCUZ01000103.1, from coordinate 54,320 downwards.
GGCCAAGAGCCGCTGCCCGCGGTGTTGGCAGAAAAAATGGAAATGCCCGAGGATAAGATTCGCAAGATCCTGAAAATTTCCAAAGAGCCTATTTCCATGGAAACGCCCATTGGCGACGATGACGATTCGCATTTGGGCGACTTTATCGAAGATCAAGGCACGCTGCTGCCGAACGAAGCTGCGCTGTTTTCCAGCTTGCGTGATGTCACCAAAGAAATTCTCGACAGCCTCACGCCACGCGAAGCCAAGGTTCTGCGCATGCGTTTCGGTATTGAAATGAACACCGACCACACGCTGGAAGAAGTCGGCAAACAGTTCGATGTCACCCGCGAACGTATTCGTCAGATCGAAGCCAAGGCCCTGCGCAAGTTGCGTCATCCGACCCGTTCGGAAAAACTGCGCAGCTTCCTCGATTCGGAGACGTGACGCACAGGCTACCTCATTGCCAAAATGTCGTGCGGTAGCCTGTTATTTGCTGCGTGGTAACACCTCTTACGGGCCCATAGCTCAGTTGGTTAGAGCAGTCGACTCATAATCGATTGGTCGCTGGTTCAAGTCCAGCTGGGCCCACCAATAAATCAAAGGGTTGCCTTATGTGTGGGGTAGCCCTTTGTCCTTTCCAGGTGCTACGCGAATGGCTTGTCGAGCGCATCAAGGACTGGCTGACAGACATAGAAACGCCCCCATTGCCGTCCGGTGATTTCGCGGAGAATTTCGCTCGCTCCAGAGCAGCTACCGTCGCCTTGGCCGTTGGATGTGTTTCCCCCAAGATTTTTGCTGCTCGCCCTATCGTCATGCAGGTATTGATGAAGAGATCATCAATCCAGCCGAGCGCGTTGGGTTTGCCTCTCACCTGGGCATGCATCATGGCGCATTGAATCAAATCTGGAATGGCATCCCGCATATGAAGAAACTTCTCCCATTCGCCCAGACATTCGTTCATCTTCAGCACCGGAGGTGGAACGAAAGCGGCTGCCACCGGCGTCCTGCCAGCTGGCCTAATCCAATTTTGCGAGCGTCGGAATGTCTTGGTGTGGCTTTATCCCCACGCCTGCTCGTCATGAGTTTGGAATGAATCTCTCTGACTAGCCGAAGTGACAGAGGTAATTCAGGCAACTGCGCAACACCATGCTCCAAGGCTCGGATATGGTTTCGAATTTCTTAGATGTCCGCATTGACGGAACGCTTGGCATTGCCATCTTCGATTTCATCGATCAGCAGATGTGGATTGGGTAATTGCCCGTCAAGGCCAGAAAGTTCCGGCAGAGCCGCATCTGCTTTTGACCGCGCCAGCGTAAGCGCCATGTCGAATGCTATGGGAGGTGGCAAAGGATTCGGTACGAAGGATATGAGCCCGGATTAAGAATGTTTTCAAACAGTTCTTTTCTTTGAAAGAAATAAGTCAATTTCTTTCAAAGCTTGCTTAGTGTTCGAAAAACTGTTTTTGTGACAAGCGGGCCAAATTACTTCTACAATTCACGCAGCCCCTTGCAATATTGCGAGCTTCCAAAGGGCTGGATGAGACTGACGGTAGAAAGGTTTACGACCATCCCATTGATCTACCGATCTACTAGAAACTCTAGCCAAGTCTCACAATCCTTTGGTTACGAGTTCGAGTCGCACTGGGCAAACCAATAATCAATAACTTGTGATAACCCATAAGCAGTTTTATTTCGCGTAACTTAATTAGTAGCCTATTGGTAGCCAAGATTTGGATTTTCCTTATATATATATATATGCCGAGTCCTAAAGATTCCCAATGCGAATTGGGAGTTTGATCCTCCTAATAGCCAAAAAGGCCGACTGGGAGCAGTCGGCCTTTTTTCTTGACTGTTCGCGCTGAATGATTCGCCGAAGTTTCGCCGCTGTCTAAACTGCCGATTCTACGCTGGACGGCTGACGCGATCCCATTCAATCCAGTAGTGACTTTTTCTCGTGCAGAAATGTTTCGATCTGTTCTGCTGGAACACCCAGACTGAACAGGAATCCCTGGATCTCGTTGCACTTGAGCAAGCGCAGGAGATTTGCCTGTTCTTTGGTTTCGACGCCCTCCGCAACTACCCGCAGATTCAGGGAATGAGCCAGGGAAATGATGGTGGAGACGATGCTCAGGTCATCGGAGTTGCTGGTCATGTTGATGATGAACGCCCGATCGATCTTCAGGGTATTGACCGGTAGCTTGGCGATATAGCTGAGCGAGGAGTAACCGGTGCCGAAATCGTCAATCGCAACCTCGATACCCATCTCTCGAATGGCCTTGAGTTTCTGGATATTGGTTCGTATGTCTTGCATGATCAGGCTCTCGGTAATCTCCAGTTCCAGTTCGACCGTTTCATTCCCGGTACCGCCTATCACACTCGCCACCATGCTGACAAAATCTTTCTGTTGAAGCTGAATCGGCGAAACATTGACGGCAATCCGGGGAGCGCGCAAGCCCTTTGCTTGCCATGTACGGGCATCCGACACTGCCTGAGTCAACGCCCAGCGACCCGCCTCCAGAATCATCCCGGTTTCTTCAAGCAAGGGGATGAATTTCATCGGCGGCACCAGTCCGGTCTCGGGATCGTTCCAGCGTAGCAGCGCTTCAAGCCCGCAAATCTGCCCGCTCTTGAGATCGACTTTGGGCTGGTAATGCAGCACCAGTTGATTCTGTTCCAAGGCCCGGCGCAGCTTGTTTTCGAGCGACAGCTTCTCGGCGACGCGGGCATTGAACTCAGGGGCGTAGAACAGGTACTTGTCGCCGGAAAGCTTGGCCTTTTTCAGTGCGGCCTCGGCATTGTGTAATAGGGTCTCGACGTCCTCGCCGTCGGCAGGATAAGACGATATCCCTGCCCTGGCCGAAGCGCGCAGCTCCTGCTCGCCAATCAGGAATGGCTGATTCTGTATGCCGGACAAAATCTTCTCCAGAACATGGGCGATGCCTGTGCCTTCACCGTCACCCCGCGTGGCGATGCTGAAATTGTCGGCCGAAAACCGGGCCAGAATATACGTTTCATCAAGCATCTCTTTTAGTCGCGTTGCAATCTGACGCAACAGGTTGTCCCCGGCCTGTCGGCCGAAAGTCTCATTGATGCTGCTGAACCGTTCGATGTCAAGCATGATCACGGAAAACGCCTTTTGCTCGTCGTGTGCGCCACCGATGTGCTGAGTCACCCGGTCCAGAAACAGCGCGCGGTTTGACAGGCCGGTATTGGCATCGAAATAAGCGAGATAGTTGAGGCGCTGCTCTTTTTCGAGATGATCCAGGGCAAATGAAATATCACCGGCCATCTCGATCAGAAGCCGCATCTCCTCATCATCAAAAACGCCAGTTTCCGGCGCATAGAGCACGAACACGCCGACCGGCCGGTTTTTCACAATGAGGGGAAACACCACCAGGGAGCGATAGCCGCGTTTTAACGCTTCGTTACACCAATTTCTGATGCGATTGTCTGTGGCGACGTCGTTGCAGATCACCGGTTTCATCTGGGTTATCGCTTCCGCTGTCAGGTGGCAGTTTCCAGGAGCATCTGCGACGGCGGTCAAGTTGATCTGATCCAGGTATCCATCATCATGGCCTGCCCTGGCGACCGGCGTGACCTGTTGCGTGTCCGGATCAAGCGTACCAATCCATGCGAAGAGGAACTTGCCGTGCTCCACCACGATGCGACACGCCTCCTCGAAGAGCTGCTGCCGATCGTGTACGCGCACGATAGTGGTATTGATGCCGCTGAGCACGGCATAAATCCGGTTGAGGCGAGCGATCCTGGCCTCCTGCACCTTGCGTACGCTAATGTCCCGAACGATGGCCTGCAACATTTTCTTACCCTCAACCTCAATGTGATTGAGGCTTACCTCGGTATCAACGAGTATTCCATCGAACGTCTTGTACTGCCATTCGAAGACTTGCGGCACGCCGGACAAAGCTGCGACGATCTTCTCGCGTGCTTTCTCCAGCGAATCGCGCCCATCCGGCTGAAACGGTGGTGAGAACTCATGTGGTTTCAGGCTTAGAATCTCCTCGCGCCGGCATCGAAACATTTGTTCCGTTTTTGGATTACAGTCAATCATGGCACCTTCCATCATGAGGAAGATGGCGTCGTTCGCGTTCTCGAACAGCGCCCTGAATTTCACTTCGCTTTGCTGCACAGCCAGCTCCGCACGCTTGCGTTCGGCAATCTCTGCGGTGAGCGCGGCGGTGCGCTCCTCCACCAGTTGTTCCAGGCCCTCGTGCAGCCGGGCGCGCTCCAGCGCGATACCTATCTGGTGCCCGACACCGTAAAGCATTTCCAGCTCTTCATCCTTGAACAGACCCTGATCCGCGCCCACCATGTTCAGGATCCCCAACATGCGCTCGCCGATCCACAACGGCACGCTGGCGTGGTAGCGCAAGCCATTCGTGTCGCCCACAGCAGACTGCAGTCGTTCGCATTCCAGAATGTTGGTGACATGATCCATATTCCCTGCGAGAAAGCGGCGCCGGCATTCGCACAAGCCATCCATCGCACCTGCCGTCAGCAATGCCGGCGGCAGGTTGAGTGCAGCGGCAAGCCGGAGGCCGGACTCGCCTTCCTTCAGGGAAATCCACCCTGCCTGTACCCCTGGCAGCTCAAGCGCATGCTCGAGCGCCTTCTCGCACACCTCGCGTTCGCTGACCGCGCGGTTCAGTCCTTCCGCGATGTGGTAGAGGCCGGTCAGGGAACGGTTCGAGTCGGCCAGCTCGCGTTGCCGCAACTTGAGCTCCTCGCTGATATGCACTGCCTCTTCATAGACCGAGATCAGCAGGTCCACAATCTGCTGCCGTTCGGCGGTGATGAAATGTCTTTGTCCGCCGAGATGGATTTCCATCCCTATCTGCATCTTCTGGCTCTTGCGCATTTCCTGATTCATAAGCAGGTAATTGACGCGGGCAAGCAGGTATTTTTCCTCATACGGCTTGCGGATGAAGTTGTCGGCGCCGCACTCCAGCCCCCTCATGATGTCCATGACGTCGGACAGGGTAGTCACCAGAATGACCGGGATATCCTTCAACGCCTCATCGGACTTGATCGCCTTGCACAATTCATAGCCGTTCATCTCGGGCATCACGATGTCGCTGATAACCAGCGCCGGCTTGCGCTGCTGGGCCAATATCAGAGCCTGCTTGCCATCGGACGCAGTGGTGACCATGTAGCCGCATTCCTCGAGCAGGTGCTGCAACTTTTCCGCCTGGGTCGGACTGTCCTCGGCGATGAGAATTTCGATGGCGTTCTTCTTTTTGGATTTCATGGTTACGCTCCTTGTTTATTTTGGTGGTTCACCAGATTCGTCAGCACTGCAGCGATTTTCTCCGGCGGCAACACCAGCATCGCCGCATCGAGTCTTATGGCCTCGCCCGGCATGCCATGGACCACGGAGCTGGCCTTGTCCTGGACGAAGGTGACCGCACCTTTTTCTTTCAGCTGCCGCAACTCCTCGGCGCCGTCGCGCCCCATGCCGGTGAGCAGGCCGGCAACGGCATTGCAACCATAGACCTCGGCGATCGAGCGAAACAAATAGGAAACGGAGGGACGCAGCCCATTCTCGAGTTCATCCTGGGTCAAGGCAATCTTTCCTCCGTGCACCACTTTCATCTGGCATTCATCGGGAGCGACGTAGACATGGCCGGGTAGCACGGACTCGCCGTGCCTGGCGACATGAACAGGCCGGTCGGACGACTCCGCCAGCCACTCGACGAACCCCTGCATAAAACCGGGCGCCATGTGCTGCACGACCAGCAGCGGTACCGGAAAATTCTTTGGTAGTCCCGCGAAAATGGTGTGCAGCACCGGCGGACCGCCGGTCGAGGCGCCGATGGCGACAATCCGCACCTTTGCCGGTTCTTGCGCAAGTCCCATCTCCACCGGTCGCGGGGCCGGCCCCGTACGTCGCGTTTTCGGCCAGCGTCGCACCACCTTTACCTCCGACATCAATTTCACCGTCTGCACCAGTTCGCGGGCCGTGGCCTCGTGGTCCGGATGGCCGATGCCCGTTGGTCGGCGCAGCACGGCCAGCGCACCTGCCTCCATCGCATCGAATGTCGTCACCACCTCGCGGGGATCCTCGCTGCCGCTGACAACGATGATGGGCGTCGGCTGCGTTTCCATGATCCGGCGCGTAGCCTCCAGCCCGTTCAGTTTCGGCATATGGATGTCCATCGTGATCACATCGGGTCGATGGCGGCGCACGGCGTCGAGCGCTTCCTCGCCGTCCTGCGCGGTGCCGGCTATCCGGATGCCGGCATCCGCACTGAGAATGTGAATGAGGAATTCACGCACCACCGGCGAATCTTCAACGATCAGGACATTGATCACGGGAAGGGCCTCATGGCATCGTTCCGATCAGGCGCCGGATGACCTCCAGCAAATTGCTCTGGTCGAAGCTGCTTTTCACGATATAGGCATTGGCGCCGACGTCGATCCCGCGCTCGCGATGCTCGTGCGACTCCAGCGCCGTCACCAGCACGATCGGCAGCTCCGCAAGCTGCTTGTCTGAACGCACCTTCGCCGTAAGCTCGAATCCGTCCATGCGCGGCATCTCCACATCGGAGACAACCAGATCGAACACCGCAGTCTTGAGCACGGTATAAGCGTCAACCCCGTCCACGGCAGTGGTAACAGCGTAACCCGCCGATTCCAGGATATTCTTGAGCAGCGCACGCGAGGTAATCGAATCCTCCACTACCAGCACGGACTGCGTTCTTGTTTCCGCAGGCTGCACGGGCATGCCCGCCGCACGTGGCGCCGACGCAAACTTCACGGCCGATTTCATCAGATCGGGAACGTTCAGCACAGGCACGACCTGGCCCGTCCCCAGTACGCTCGCGCCGGCGATATTGCGCACGCGCGCGAGCTGCGGGCCCAGAGGTTTTACCAGTACCTCCTGTTCCCCGATAACCTCGTCCACCTGGAATGCGATGCGCGTGGATCCCAAATCGAGCACGATGGCCATCTCGCCTGCAGATTTTCCCGCCGCCGCTTTCGATGGCAGTCCCAGCACGTCGCCAAGCCGCACCAGAGAGACTGCTTTTTCGTCGAGGGAAATCGTTTCCCGGTTTTCCACGGTCCGGATGTCCATGTCCGCCAGGCGCGCCACGCGCCCGATGCTGGCCATGGGGATAATGAAAAACTGCCCGCCGACACCAACGAGGACGCCCCGAAAATTGGCCAGTGTCAGCGGCAGGGCAATCCGGAAAGTCGTGCCGGCATCAGGATGCGACTCGATCGCAACGGTACCGCCCAGCTGCTCGACCTTTTCGCGCACAATGGCGAGCCCCAGCCCCCGCCCCGAAATGTCGGTGATGATCGAGCTGGTAGAAATGCCGGACTGGAAGGCGAGCATCAACGCCTCGTGCTCGCCAAGCTGTGCCGTCTCTTCGGTAGAGACCAGACCAAGTTTGCGGGCCGCCGCCTTTATCTGTCCGGCGTCAATGCCCGTGCCGTCATCAGTGACGAGTACCTCGGCCTTGCCGCTGTCTTTCTGCGCAATCGCGAGCGTGATCGTGCCGCACGGGGGTTTTTGTTTCTGTTCGCGTACTGCCGGCGTTTCAATGCCATGGTCAATACAATTGCGGATCATGTGCATTAGCGCATCCTTCATCTCTTCGAGAATACGTCGGTCGATCTTGAGTTCGCCGCCATGGATTGTCAGCTCCACGAGCTTGCCTTGATCGCGCGCAAGTTCGCGGACGAATCGCGGAAAGACTTCGAGCAGCGAAGAAAACGGCAACAGGTGCATCTCCTTCACGTCGTGCAAAAGTCCGTCTACCATTCCGGCCAGTGCGCGATGATCGTGCTCGGCGGCCTTTCCCAGCCGGGCCAGCCGGGTCTCGAGCGTTTTCACAAAAAGGCTTCCCGCATCCAGATGTTCGAACAGCCACGCAAATTTCTGCTGTTCTTTGGCGGTTCCGTTTCCCTTGCCGGTACGTGCCGCTGAGCGCTCCATCGCCCGCAGGGTTGGTCGGATACTGGCCCATTGCTTTTTCCAGTCCGCGAGCATTGCGCTCGTTTCGCGCACTTCCCTGGCGCGCTGGTCTGTCGCCAGCCGCGGCGCAAGCAATTCCTCGGTCTGCCGCATCACCGCGTCAAGCTTCGCCGTGGATATTCTGACTGTCTCGGACAGAAGGTCGAGGGCCGCAGGCGCAGTCTGCAAGTCAGCATCTGCAGGCGATGCGGGGCCGGAAAGCAGCACAGCCTCCACCTGTCGCGGAATTGCCGGGGACGCTTCTTCGCGCATGGGCGCTGGCCCCTTCAGCGCATCGTTAAGCCGGCGTATCAACGGTGCGACTGCCGGTTTTGTCGGCGCATTCGGAGCAAGAAGTACGCTGAGAGCATCTGCCGACTGATACAGCAAATCCAGGAGCGTCGGCGAAATGGCAACAGCGTTGTCTTTCAGCGCGGCAAATATGCTCTCCAGTGCCTGGCACACCGATTCGATCTCCGTGAGGTTCACGGCCCGGGCAGCGCCCTTCAGGCTGTGCGTCACGCGAAAGATTTTCTCGATAATGTCCGCGTGCCGCCCATCCCCCGGTGCTTTTTCAAGCGCCAGAAGGCCTGTGGACAGCGCCCTGAGGTGTTCGTCCGCCTCGACCCGGAAGGTCGCGAGGAGCTTTATCAGGAAGGCGTCGTTTTTTTTGGCCATGCTCTCGTTCCGCTCTCCGGATCAGCCAGCCCGGCTCCCGATCAGGGAACTCAGCCGTTGCCCCAGATCATGCAGTTGCTGGGCGGCGACTTCCGCCTGTTTGGTGCCGGCGACGTTCTGCATGCTGGCCTGCTTGATGTTGTCCATGGCCAGTGCCACCTGATCCATGCCCGCCATCTGCTGCTGGCTCGAGGCCGCGATCTGGGTGGCGGCTTGCGCCGCTTCACTGATGCTTTCGGCCAGCAGCCGAATGGATTCGCCCGTTTCCCCGGTTTGCTTGACGCCGGCTTCCACCGCCTTGTTACCCTGCTCGGTGGCCAGCACCGCTGTGCTGGTGGCCTTCTGGATGTCGCCAAGAATCGCGCGTACTTGGGTGGTTGCCTGCTTGGATTGATCGGCGAGGCTCTTCACTTCTTGTGCCACCACTGCGAAACCTTTGCCCTGCTCCCCGGCCTTGGCCGCCTCGATGGCCGCATTCACCGCCAGCACATTCGATTGCTCGGCAAGGTCATTGACCGTGGCGATGATCTCGCCAATCGCCTGGCTCTGTTCCGCCAGCCGCACAATGCTCTCGGCGATAGCTTCCATCTGTTCCTGGATGTGGTGCATTCCCTGGATAGCGTCCGTGACCGACTTGCGCCCGGCCTGGGAGACGTTCGAAGCTTTCTGCGCACTGTCGGAAACGTACTTTGCTTTCTGGCTCGCCATCTGCGCGGTCTGTTTGACTTCCTCCACCGTGACCGTGGTCTCGCTTACCGCTGCCGCAGCCTCGGCCGCGCTCGAAGCGACTTGCGTCGTGGTGGCGAGAATTTCGGCGGAGGACGACGATAGCAGGGCGATACTTTCCCTGAGCTGGCCGGTGATGGTGCGTGTGATAAAGAAACCGACCATGGTCAACACGACGAAAGCAAACGCGGTGCCGTAAACAAGAATGGAGATCGTGATTTCACTGCTGGCCTGCACCTTGGCATCGCGCTGCTCCAAAAGCAGTCTCTCTTCGTTCCCCATTTCGGCGATTATCTTGCGGAAGTCATCCATTACCTTCTTTCCCTTGTCCATCTGAATCACCTGCAACGTGGCATCAAACCCCTTGCTTCTGCGCAAATCGATCGTTTGCCTGAGCTCACTGATCTTGCCGGCGATCAGGGGTTCGATGGCGTCGAGCCGCCTTTGCTGGTTGGGGTTGTCGGCCGTCAGCCTGCGGAGATTCTGGATGGTTTGATTCACCACGGCCGTGCCAGTCTGATACGGTTCCAGATACCGCTCCTCCCCGGTAATGATGTAGCCGCGTTGCCCGGTCTCGGCATCCTGCATGGTGGAAAGCGTTTCCTGGAGAGTCAGAAGCACCTGGTTGGTATGACTCCGCATCTGGGCGGCGTAGATAAACTCGGTGATGTTTCGGTATGAGACTGTGCCAAAGATGCACAGGACGATCAATGCCAGAACGTATCCGGCTCCGATTTTTATTCCCACGGTCCATTTCATATTGTTGTCCTTTCTCTTCTAAAAAACGTGCTAAGGGAACCATCAAGAGGAACATTCTGTGTCGCACGGTTTCTCGACAGATGCGCTTCGGGAATCGCGGCCCGCACCTGGCCAGCAAGGGTGCGAATAGTCTCAAGATCGCACACGGTTGCAATCACCCGCACTGTAAATTCGAGGAACCATTTCATGCTCTGTTCTCCTTGTGTGCGTTACGGGCGGCAGTCGGGTAAGTTCGAATGCCGGCGCCTCTATCCGGACACCTGTTCTTGCACGATGATGTGTTCATCCGTCAGAAGCTTTTTCGCATCGAGAATCACGGTACGCCCGGGTGTCACGCCTTTCAGGTATTCCTGACGGACGCCGGTGAGCGTGGGCAGGGACGGCTGGATGTCGGCCACCGGAATGCGGCGGACACCGGTAATCGCATCCGCCATGATGCCGAACAGCATGCTGCCGGATTGCAGCACGATGATCTTGTCAAGATCGGTCAACCCCTTCTCCGGCAGGTTGAAGAATTTCCTGATGTCGATGACCGAGAGTATCTCGCTGCGCAGGTTGACGATACCGAGCACGAAGGCCGGTGTGCACGGCAGCGGCGTCAGGTTTTCCGTGAGGAAGACCTCGCGGACGTACGATGACTCGATCGCATAGCATTCGTGGGCAAGGAGGAATTCCACCACCTCGATGCGCTCATCGGCGGTCTCCGCCGGCGCGGGCTCCCGGGCCAGCGCCTGCGCCCGGGCCTTCAGGATGCGTTGCGTCTCTTCCGCGGTAGGCGCCCAGACGTGCTCAACGGCGACGCGCGCAGCCGCCAGACGCTGCTTGACCTTATCCCAGTCGGTGGTTGTCGGCTTACGCGGTTTTGGGTCACTGGCGTCCATACAGGCTCTTCCTTCAGCCGCTCGCGACTGTCAGATGCGGCAAACTCAACTGCACCGACGCAATGATCTCGCCAAGCCGGCCGGCGGTCAAACCCTCTGACTCCGGCAGTATCTCGTCCTGCGTGTGCGTATGCAGCAGCGCCTGCGCATTGCTGAAATGTCGCCGCGCCTCGCGATGCCGCCCCTGCGACAGACGCAGGTTGCCCAGGGCAAAGTGTGCCAGCACGAAATCCGGAGCGAGATAAAGCGCATGCAGCAGCGCTTGCACCGCACGGTCATTTTCTCCCTGCTCCTGCAGAATGGTGGCAAGGAGATAATGGGTTGTTGGATCAAGCTTGTCGGCAGCGATGGCTTTCTCGCACCACGCCGTCGCCTCGGCGAGCCTGCCCTGATCGGCGCAGAAATGGGCAGTGCGGCAGAGGGCATCCCGCTCCTCCTGGTGCGATGGATGGATTGCAGCCGGCTCTGCCGCCACGGATTGAACTGATGCGCCCGTCACTGCTTCCGGCATGCGCAAAGTATCGGGTAACGAGTCAAACGGCGAGATGGGATGCCCGGCAGGCACTGCCGGTGATTCCGCACCCTTGGTCTTGCGATAGAGCACCGCCCCGGGAAAGGTGGTGGCCTTGAACTGTGGAAACAGGCTGTTCGAGGTTTCCGTCGGACTGACGATGAGCCATCCGCCATCGACGAGTGACCGGTGGAAATTCTGCGCAACCTTCTTCACCCATGCCGGGCTGAAATACATCAGCACATTGCGACAGAGGATCACATCCATCGCATTGGTATTGGTCATGAGCGAGGGATAAACATCCTCGGCAAAATTGAGACAGGCAAAGGTCACCCGTTTGCGGATATGCGGCAATAATTCGAAACGCTTGTCTTTTCTCCGCCTGAAGTACCGCGCCTGAAGCCAGTCCGGTGCACTGCGGAACGACCATTCGCCATATACGCCCTCGGCCGCCTTGCGCAGGAATGCCGGATTGATGTCGGTGGCCAGGAGGGTAATGTTCCAGTCCTTCTGATCCGGAATCAGCCGGTCGAGGAGCATGGCGACGGAGTAGGGCTCCTCGCCCGTGCAGCAGCCGGCGCTCCAGATGCGCAGGCGCCGTCCGGCGTGCGCACGCGCGCGGATGAGTTCCGGGAGAATGTGCTGCTCGAGCGCCTCAAAGCTCATCTTCTCGCGGAAAAAATAGGTCTCGCCCACGGTCAGGTGACTGGCAAGGACCTCGATCTGGTGGTGTGTCAGCGGCGCGGACAGGAGCCGGTGTGCGCACGATTCCGCATCCGGCATGCCGAAGGCGGGAGCGGCGGCGGTGATGCCGCGCTCGAGATCGCGCCAGCGTTCTTGGGGAAAATGCAAACCGGTCTGCGCAGAAAGCAGATCGCTCAGGGACATGCTGAGTTGATCTGAAAATGCCTTGTTCATTTTACCGGCCTCCGGCCGGCGTCATGGCACGTTCGAGTGCAGACTCTTCATCCAGCGACAGAAACCGACCCAGATCGTGGATGAGGATCAGACCGTCTTTGCGTTTCGCCACGCCATCCACATACGCCAGGCCGGGGAGAATATCGTCGGCGTCGATAATATCCGGTTCAGAATATTCGAGCACCCCGCTCACCGCATCGACCACGAGCGCCACCGGTCTTTGGGCCGTGTGTGCGATGACGAGCCGGTCGGTCAGGATCGTCGGCCGGTTCGCGAGGCGGAATCGCCTGCGTATATTGACAACCGGAATCACCCGCCCCTGGACATTGACCACGCCGGACACAATCTCCGGTGCGTCGGGCAGAGGGCTTACATAAATGGCACGAATCACGCGATCGACGACAGACAGGCGCAAAGCAATGCGTAACTCATCCAGACCAATGACAACGTACTCTTTCATATCGTTATCCAAAAAACAGGCGATGTGTAGTAATTTCTGATTGACGACCTGGGCAGCCAGTACAAAACTGGTTGTTTATCCGTATTCCCCGATGGCCTCCCGACGCTCTTCTTTATGGTGGATTCATTTGACATAAATTTACTCTTATGTCGCTACCATAACACGTATTCATTGTAGATAAGTATTCGATACTCTCTACCCGTAAAATGAGGGAAATAACAAGGTTGTCGACAGGGTTTTCAGACGTCGACAGCAGGGTATCTGGTCGGATTATCGATACGAGCGTTGGCTTGCATAGCATGTCGTCATTTTTCGCAAGCCTTCATACGGAGTGAGCCGTGTCGCCAGCGCCGACTTTCTGGCCAGCATCGCGATAGCGCGCAGCACCGACTGCGTTTCTGCAGATGGGAGAGCACAAGAAGACCTGAGTGCGCCTTTTAACACCGAAGAACTGCGTGTCGGACATGCCTTGTCGATATCCCGCTGGTCGCGTCGGCCTGGAGTCGCTTAACTGCAGGATGAACCTTGATAGACCTGAATAGCCGGTTATAGGTATCGAGTAACTCTCTGTCATCGCAGTCGAGTAGATTGAAGTGCCCTTCGGCTGCCTGCATCAAGTTGTGAATTGCTTCCTTCGCCCCATCGCCGTTTTCCAAGCACTCGAGATTTTCGGCGTGTCGCCTTGATTGCATGTGCGAGCAAGGCCGGAGTCACTTTATTCTGGTGCTCGATTTTGCTAATGCAGGCTTGCATTACCCCCATGCGTTCGGCCAGTTGTTGTTGGGTGAGATGAGCCTTCATACGCCCTGAAGCGACAGCATTCTGGACGTGGTCTTCGAGAGCGAAAGGAAGCTTGCTTCACCTCCATTGGCAATGCAAACTGTCCGCTTAGGAGCAGAGCGATCCTCGGCGAATCATCTCTTGATCAGTTTCGATTTTTGCATGCCCTTCTGGCGAGTAGATGTCGTTTGATATTTCGACACTATTGAACTTGTCGCCGAGAAAGCCTACCATTTCATGGAGCAGATCGACAAAGAGTTCGAGACGTTTTGGCCCCCAAACCTCGATAGCCATGGACTTCTGCCCAAGATGATTAAGGTAGGCTTTCCATTTATCAACGATTGCCTTCAACTTTTCGTCATTGTCATGGACCTCGATCGGCACGGCATTCGGATTGGTGGTGTCCCAGCTTTGATCTATCAGCAAGGCGTCGATGATGACACGAGCAAAGGCTTCGTTCTTGTTCATGTCCCTGATCGATTTGGTGTCTTGCGTCATGGTAAGTACTGATCCGGTTTGGGGGAAGAAATTTGACGGTTCAATCGGTCGGTCTACTGTGCCAGGTGCTTATCCACGGATCGTTATCAGTTACCATCGCAAACAATCTTTCCGAGGTTTTTTCCATGTCTTCTTCCACTTCTGCATCCGACCCTAACCGGCTTGCCACGGCCACCTCGCCTTATCTGCTGCAACATGCCCATAACCCGGTGGCGTGGCAGCCTTGGGATGAGCAGGCGTTGAGCCAGGCACGCGAGGAAAACCGGCCTATCCTGCTTTCCATCGGTTATTCGGCCTGCCACTGGTGTCATGTCATGGCGCACGAGTCTTTTGAAGATGGGGCCGTTGCAGCAGTTATGAACCGGCTTTTCGTGAATATCAAGGTGGACCGTGAAGAGCGCCCGGATCTGGACCAGATTTACCAGACGGCGCATCAAATGCTCGCGCAACGCTCGGGTGGTTGGCCGCTGACCATGTTTCTCACGCCCGATGGCACGCCGTTTTTTGGCGGCACGTATTTTCCCAAAACACCGCGTCACGGCTTGCCTGCGTTTACCGATCTGTGCGAGCAAGTGGCGGAGGCGTTCCATAGCCGCCGCAGCAACATCGACGAACAAAACATCGCACTGCGCAACGCGCTGGCGCAGACGCTGCCGGATGCATCGGGCAGCATGGCAGCGACGGGTTTCGATACCCAGCCATTGATTGCCGCCACCGGATCACTGGCGCAGAGTTTTGATCGCAGCTATGGCGGTTTTGGCCGTGCGCCAAAGTTTCCGCATCCTACCGATCTGTCCTTTTTGCTGCGCCATGCCGAACCGCGCGTGCGCTCGATGACGCTGGTTACCTTGCAGCGCATGGCCGAAGGTGGCATTTACGATCAGGTGGGCGGCGGCTTTTGCCGTTACAGCGTGGATGAGTGCTGGGAAATTCCGCATTTTGAAAAAATGCTTTATGACAATGGGCCCTTGCTTGGTTTGAACGCCGATGCCTGGGCAGAAACGAGTGATCCGATTTTTGCGCGTGTCGCCGATGAAACGGCGGCCTGGGTGATCCGTGAAATGCAAGCGTCATCGACCAAGGGTAGCGGCGGTGGCTACTACTCTGCGCTGGATGCGGACTCGGAAGGCGAAGAGGGCAAATATTACGTCTGGACGCGCGAGCAAATTCAAGCATTGCTCACGCCTGAGCAATGGCGCGCTGCTGCTCCGCACTGGGGCCTTGAAGATGAGTCTAATTTTGAAGGCCACTGGCATTTGAAGGTGGCCAACGCGCTGGATGAGGCCGACCGACCGCTGATTACGGTAGCCAAACAGGTACTTTACGCAGCGCGTGAACAGCGCATCCGCCCGGGTTGTGACGACAAGATACTCACCAGTTGGAATGCGCTGATGATCGAAGGCATGGCCCATGCCGCGCGTGTTTTCCAGCGTCCCGACTGGCTCACGTCGGCACAAGCGGCGCTGGATTTTTTGCGCAACCACCATTGGCAGGATGGTCAGCTCTACGCCACTTCGCGCAACGGGCAGGTGCATTTGCCGGCCTATCTGGATGACCATGCCTTTTTGCTGGCCGCGCTGCTGGAGTTGATGCAAGCCGAATTTCGACCTGCCGATCTGGCTTTTGCCCGCGAACTGGCCGATATCCTGCTCGCTGATTTTGAAGACCAGTCCGCGGGAGGCTTCTTTTTCACGGCGCACGATCACGAGGCGCTGATACTGCGCCCCAAGCCCGGCCACGACAATGCCACGCCATCGGGTAACGGCATTGCGGCGTTTGCCTTGCAGCGCCTGGGTTACCTGCTGGGCAATGTGCGCTATGTGGAAGCTGCCGAACGCACTCTGCGACTCTACTGGCCGCAAATAACGAATTCAACCATGGGTTTTAGCAGCCTGTTGGCGACACTGGAAGAAACCTTGATACCGCCAGACATGGTTATTCTGCGCGGCCCGGCCGAGGAATGTGCAGCCTGGCAGCAGGCGCTTGGCGCCAGCCTGCACCGCATGATATTGAGTTTGCCGAATTCACTTTCTGGTTTACCTGAAGCATTGGCCAAGCCAGAAAGCGAGCATGTCAACGCCTGGATATGCCGAGGCGTTCACTGCTTAGCACCCATTGACTGCTGGGAAGCGGTAAAGCCGCAACTCGCTGTCAAGTAAATAACAAGAGCAAATGTAATTTCTTGTAAGTCGCGTGCCCAATAGTGTTTCACCTCATTGTAAAATCGAGGCCATTACGAAATTTGCTTTTTAACTCTGTCTGGAAGGAAGGTTCATATGAAATTAATTATCGCCTCTGCCTTGGTCGCTATGGGTATTCTGTCTTCTGCTTCAGCTTTTGCTAGTAAAGAAAAAGACCTGGCCACCAAGAGCGCTTGCATGGCTTGCCATGCGGTCGACAAAAAACTGGTTGGCCCTGCCTATCAGGACGTCGCCAAAAAATACGCCGGTGACAAGACAGCGGAAGCCAAGCTGGTAGATAAGGTCAAGAAGGGTGGTTCTGGTGTTTGGGGCCCCATTCCCATGCCGCCGAATGCAGCGGTCAAGGATGAGGACATCAAGACCCTGGTCAAATGGATCCTTGCTGGCGCCAAGTAATTCCTTCGCCTAGCTGCAAACAAAAAAGCCAGTCCACTGCGACTGGCTTTTTTGTTTCTGTCATGTTTCTGTCACTGCGGCATCATCGTATGATGTGCACTCCACAATCCATCCTGACCGGAGTATTTCCATGAATCTTTCCGTCACTTCCTTCTTGTTTGCGCTGGCAGCTGTGCTTGGCCTTGCCGCGTGCAGCAAGACTACTCCTGCAACAGACGCCAATGCGCCTATCCTCATCCGCCTTGGTCATGCCGCTCCGCTCACCGGCCCGCAGGCGCATCTGGGCAAGGACAATGAAAACGGCGCGCGTCTCGCGGTGGAAGATGCCAATGCCGCCAATCTGAAGTTCGGTGGCCGCGCAGTGACGTTTGAACTGACGAGCGAAGACGACCAGTCCGATCCGCGCCAGGGCAATTTAGTTGCACAAAAGTTTGTCGATGCCAAGGTGAATGCGGTGATTGGCCATCTCAATTCCGGCACCACCATACCCGCCTCCCGGCTCTATGCCACTGCCGGCATCCCGCAGGTGTCGCCTTCGGCCACCAATCCGACTTATACCGAGCAGGGCTTCAAAACCGCTTTCCGCGTCATGGCCAATGACGTGCAGCAAGGCAAGGTGCTGGGCATGTACGCCGTCAACAATCTGCACGCCAAAACCGTCGCCGTGATTGACGACAAGACGGCCTACGGCGAAGGCCTGGCGACGGAATTCAAGAAAGCCGCGATTGCGGCAGGTGCCACTGTTGTGGCCGAAGAACACACCGATGACAAGTCGGTCGATTTCAAATCCATCCTGACCACCATCAAGGGCAAGCAGCCCGACCTGATTTTCTTCGGCGGCATGGACCCGCAAGCCGCACCCATGGCACGGCAAATCAAGCAGCTCGGTGTCCCCGCCAAATTCCTCTTGGGCGATGGTGGCTGCAACGCGGATTTCATCAAGAACGCGGCTGATGCCAGCGCAGGCTGCTACTGCTCCCTACCCGGCGTGCCGCTCGCCAAGATGGCCGGCGGCGCGAAATTCTCGGAGCGTTATAAAGCACGTTTCAACGCCAACATCCAGTCCTACGCGCCCTATGCCTATGACGCCGCGATGGTGCTCATCGAAGCGGCAAAACGCGCCCAGTCCGGCGAGCCTGCAAGCATATTGGCCGAGTTGCCCAAGACCGACTACAACGGCGTGACAGCCCACATCCAGTTCGATGCCAAAGGCGACTTGAAAGACGGCGTGATCAGTCTTTATGTCGGCAAAAACGGCGCGTGGGAACCACTGGAAACCATCAGCACCGCCGTCCCCCAAGAGGACTTGCTGCGCGGCGTGTCACCAGCGCCGACTTTTACGAAATGACGTTAGCTGCCTCAATGGGCCAACCCCGTTACCCGCGAACTGATGAACGAGAAGAAGCAGTACGCTCCCTCGAATGGGCGGAGCAGCAAGCGGTGTCAATCTCCGAAGACCCGTATCAGTGGAAATGGGTTCTCATTGCGCTCCACAACGCAGTGCAAGGCTTTATGGTGCTTGCCCTTTGGAACGGAAATGGTCTTCTCACCCTTCGCTTCGAGACAAGATCGCCACGAAATGGCTTGATGCCTACAACAATGGGGGGCCGTACCCGGTCAAAAAACTTGATGAGTTTCTCAATCTATACAAGAAAGTCAAAGACAAAGATAACTTCCATGTCGCTGATGCCGGACCATTTTCGCCCGGCGCAACGCATGACAAAAGTTTCACCCTGCTGAACTCCTGTCGAAATGATTTCATCCATTTCACGCCAAAGGGCTGGTCTCTTGAATTGCGTGGTCTTCCTCGCGTCTGCCTTGATACGCTAGACTTGATCGCATTTTTTGGCTGGCAGTCTACTGCTGTTCTTTGGCACAAAAAATCTTTCGTGCCCCGTGCTGAGCGGGCAGTAGAAAACATGCGTGGTACGTTACGTAGGCTGGAGACCACCTATGGCAGCTGACCCAGCACTCAACCTCATTCCCTTCGGTCGCTGGACGCGGCGCAGCGCCGGTTGCCTCGGTGGTAGTTCCGTATAAGCCCTACGGCCAGCTTGCATTACTCGTCCTTTGCCTGCCGCCTTATCGTATTATTCGCGGCGTGGATATTTTTCTTCAACAAGTGGCCAACGGCCTCACCCTGGGCAGCATTTACGCACTCGTCGCCCTTGGCTATACCCTGGTTTATGGCATTCTCGGCCTGATCAATTTCGCGCATGGCGAGGTGGTGATGGTGGGGGCACTGACCGCTTTGGCTGCCAGCAAGTTTCTGCTCGCCGCCGCGCTGCCGCCTGCTGTGGTGTTCGTGCTGGCCTTCCTGCTTGCCGCTGCCGTATGCATGGCGCTGGGCATAGTCATCGAGCGCATCGCTTACCGCCCCTTGCGCAATGCGCCGCGCCTGGCGCCGTTGATTACCGCGATTGGCGTTTCCATCATCCTGCAACAGCTGGCGATGATGCTCTGGGGGCGCAGCTACCACGCCATGCCGCAGCTCTTGCCGGAGATGGCCTTTGCGCTGGGCGGCGTGCAAATCACCGTGATTCAGCTCGTCATCATCGGCGTTGCCGGCCTGACCATGGCGGCGCTGCTGGTGCTGGTGAACCGCACGCGGCTGGGCCGCGCCATGCGCGCCACAGCGGAGAGCCCGAGCATTGCTGCGCTGATGGGCGTCGATGCCAACCGCATCATCGTGCTGGCCTTCCTGATCGGTTCTGCGCTGGCTGCGTTGGCAGGCATGCTGGTGGCATCCAACTACGGTATCGCGCATTACAACATGGGTTTCATGCTCGGCCTGAAAGCCTTTACAGCCGCCGTGCTGGGGGGCATTGGCAATCTGGCCGGTGCGGTGGTCGGTGGCCTGTTGCTCGGTGTGATCGAAGCGCTCGGCGCGGGCTACATTGGCGATCTGACCGGTGGTGTGCTGGGCAGTCAGTATCAGGATGTGTTCGCCTTCTTTGTATTGATTGGCGTGCTGGTGCTGCGGCCTGCCGGGCTGCTCGGCGAACGCGTGGCGGAACGGGCATGAGCGCGGGAATGAACAACGCCCGCATGCCGCGCAATGTGCAACTCGCGCTGGCTGTCATTGCGCTTGCCGTGCTGCCTTTCATGGTGAGTGCGGGCCTGGGCAACACCTGGTTGCGGGTGCTCGATTTTGCGCTGTTGTATGTGATGCTGGCGCTGGGGCTCAACATCGTGGTCGGCTTTGCGGGCTTGCTGGATCTGGGCTACATCGCGTTTTACGCTGTTGGCGCTTATGTGTATGCGCTGCTCGCCTCGCCGCATTTCGGCCTGCACTGGCCGGTATGGGCCATCCTGCCGCTGGGCGCGCTGGCCGCCTGCGGTTTTGGCGTGGTGCTGGGCGCGCCGACACTGCGTTTGCGCGGCGATTATCTGGCCATCGTTACGCTCGGCTTTGGCGAAATCGTGCGCATTTTCATGAACAACCTGAATGCACCGGTAAATATCACCAACGGCCCCAAGGGCATCGCCAGCATTGATCCCATCCAAGTCGGCGGCCATGCCCTGGCGCAACCGCTGGAGATTTTTGGCGTGACGGTACCCGCGCTGGTGCTCACTTATTATTTTTTTCTGGCGCTGGCGCTGCTCGTCATGCTAGCCGGATTGCGCTTGCAAAATTCACGCATCGGCCGTGCCTGGGCGGCGATCCGTGAGGATGAAATGGCCGCCAAGGCGTGCGGCATCAACACGCGCAATATCAAGCTGCTGGCCTTTGCCATGGGGGCCAGTTTCGGCGGACTGGCAGGCGGTTTGTTCGCCAGCTTTCAGGAATTTGTCTCGCCGGAAAGTTTCAGCCTGATGGAATCGATCATGGTGCTATGCATGGTGGTGCTCGGCGGCATGGGGCATATTCCCGGCGTCATTCTCGGTGCGCTGGTGCTGACGGTCTTGCCCGAAGCCTTCCGTCACGGCGCGGGACCCGTGCAACAGGCGGTTTTCGGGCAAGTGCTGGTTGATCCGGAGAACCTGCGCATGCTGCTGTTCGGCCTGGCGCTGGTCGCAGTCATGCTCTATCGTCCGTCAGGTTTGTGGCCTGACCCACGCCATCGGCAGGAATTCAATTCCCGATGACGGCCTTGCTCGAAGCGCGCAACATCGGCAAGCGCTTTGGCGGCGTGCGTGCGCTGCAAGCGGTTTCATTAACCATACAGCGGGGTGAGATCTATGGCCTGATCGGGCCGAATGGCGCAGGCAAGACCACGTTTTTCAATGTGCTGACCGGCCTTTATCCGCGCGATGAAGGTGAAGTGATTTTCGCTGGCAGTCCCCTGCCGCTGGGCGAACCGCATCGCGTCGCGCAAGCGGGCATTGCGCGGACCTTCCAGAACATTCGCCTGTTTGCCAACATGAGCGCGCGTGAAAATGTCATGGTTGGCCGCCATGCGCGCAGCAAAGTCGGCGTTGCCGGTGCGGTGCTGCGCAGCCGGGCACAGCGTGAAGAAGAGGCCGCGATTAGCCGTCGCGCGGATGAACTCCTGGCCTATGTGGGTATCAATGCACGCGCTGGCGACCTGGCAAAAAACCTGTCCTATGGCGATCAGCGGCGGCTGGAAATTGCCCGCGCGCTGGCCACCGAACCACAACTCCTGGCGCTGGACGAACCCGCCGCCGGCATGAACGCCACCGAAACCGCGGCGCTGCGTGGACTGATCGTCAGACTGCGCGACGACGGCTTTACCGTGTTGCTCATTGAACATGACATCAAGCTCGTGATGGGGCTTTGCGATCGCATTGCCGTGCTGGATTATGGCCAGAAAATCGCCGATGACGTACCCGCCGCAGTGCAGCGCAATCCCAAAGTGATCGAGGCTTATCTTGGCACAACTGCATGACATGCCAATGGCTGCTGCAACAGATCATCAGCCCTTGCTGAATGTCGCGAACCTTCAGGTGCGCTACGGCAGCATCATGGCTGTTAAAGATATTTCCTTCTGCGTGACCGCGGGCGAGTTGGTCTGCCTGATCGGCGCCAACGGCGCAGGCAAAACGTCCACGCTGAAAGCGCTGGCACGCATGATTCCGGCGGGCGGCGAAATCCATTATGCGGGGCAACGTATTGATGGCTTGCCTGCGTATGCACTGATTAGCCAGGGCCTGGCGCTGGTGCCCGAAGGGCGTGGTGTGTTCTCGCGCCTGACCGTGGCGGAGAACCTGGCGATGGGTGCCTATCACCGTCACCGGCCGGATGAACGCGCGGCGGTTCAAGAGGACGAAGCGCGCATGTATGTGCTGTTCCCGCGGCTGGCAGAACGCCGGCGGCAATTGGCGGGAACGCTTTCCGGCGGCGAGCAGCAGATGCTGGCCATAGGCCGCGCCCTGATGGGCAAGCCGCAGCTGCTGTTGCTGGATGAACCCTCGATGGGGTTAGCGCCCTTGTTGGTGCAAACCGTGTTCGACGCCATACGCAGCGTGGCGCAAAGCGGCGTGACGATACTGCTGGTCGAACAAAATGCGCGGCTTGCGCTCACTGTGTGCAGTCGGGGTTATGTCATGGAAAGCGGCGCGATCACGCTGACGGATAGCGCCGAAAACCTGCTGGCCGACCCGCGGGTGCGGGCGGCTTATCTGGGTGAATAGTGCTGAAAAGTCGGTGCTGATGAGACGGCGATATTGCGAAAAAATCAGCTTGTCACGTTGGCGAACGTAAACGCATCGGCGAAAAACTCCTCTGCAGGCAGACCGTGCGCAATGAAATCGCGTTGCGCTGCCTCCACCATCGCCGGTGCGCCGCAGGCATACACCTGAAATGCATCCAGCGTCGGCTGGTCTGCCAGCACGGCCCGATGAACCAGCCCTGTGCGGCCCGCCCATTGATCCGCTGCACCGGGTTCGGAGAGCACAGGCACATAGTGGATGTGTTCATGTTCGTTTGCCCATTGTTCCGCCAGACTGTTCAGATACAAACCAGCACGGTTGCGTGCGCCCCAGTAGAGCGTCATTGGCCGCCGGATGCCACTGTGCAGTGCATGTTCGATGATGCTTTTGATCGGCGCAAAGCCGGTGCCACCTGCCACGAAAATAATCGGTTTACCAGAGGGTTCGCGCAAAAAGAATGTGCCCAAGGGACCCCGCAGGCGCAGAATTTCTTTTACTTTCATGCGACTGAATATATGCGAAGTGAATTCACCGCCAACCACCTGCCGGATATGCAGTTCGAGCAGCCCTTCGGCATGCGGGGCATTGGCAATAGAGAAGGCACGTGTTTTCCCGTCCTTGAGCAAGAACTCAATGTGTTGCCCCGCTAAAAATTGCAGGCGCTCATTCACGGGCAGCTTTAGCGACAGCACGATCACGTCCTCGGCAACCCGTTCGATTTTTTCAACGCGGCACGGCAACGTTTTGACGGGAATGTCATTACCACTGACTTCACGGCATTCCAGCACCACGTCAGTTAAAGGCCTGGCGCAGCAAAACAGCACATAGCCTGCGGCGCGGTCAGCCAGTGACAAGGCACCGGACTGGCTGTCACCATGGTCGACCAATCCTTCCAGAACCTTGCCTTTGCATGAACCACAGGCGCCATTGCGGCAGCCATAGGGGAGAACACATCCGGCATCCAGCGCGGCTTGCAGCAAGCTGTCTTCACCATGGGTTAAAAAACTATGCGCGCTGGGCGTCAGCGTAATGCGCAGCAGAGGCGTTGCGGCGGGTTGAATGGAGACCATGCGATAATTGTCTAGTGAAAAAAAAAGTTCTCGAAGAATATTAATTGTAGGTTGTGGTGACGTCGTGCGCCGTATTCTCCCGCAATTGCTGCAACGCTGGCAGGTGATAGCGCTGGTCCGTGCGCGCGATCCCCAGTTAGCTGCTATGGGAGTGCGCCAGATTAAAGGGGATCTCGATCAGCCTGCAACGCTGCGGCGCTTGGCCGGTGTGGCGAATGCCGTGATTCACAGCGCACCGCCGCCTGCAGCAGGCATGGCAGATGCGCGAACAAAGCACTTGCTTGGCGTGTTGCGGCGAGGAAAAATTTTACCACGTCGCTTGGTGTATATCAGTACTAGCGGCGTGTACGGCGATTGTCATGGGGAGATTGTGCGGGAATCCCGGGTATTGGCTACAAAGTCGGCGCGGGCGAGACGGCGGGTGGATGCTGAAACGCAGTTGCGGGCATTTGACTGTTGCGTCAGTATCCTGCGCGCACCAGGCATTTATGCCGCTGATCGTTTGCCACTGGAACGTTTGCGCCAGGGCTTGCCGCTGTTTGTGCCACAGCAGGATAATCACACTAACCATATTCATGCAGCCGACCTTGGGCGCGCCTGCCTTGCGGCTTTGCATCGGGGTCGCCCCAGCCGCACGTATAACATCAGCGACGATACAAGGCTTTTGATGGGCGAATGGTTCGATCTGCTGGCGGATAGTTTTGCCCTGCCGCGTGCGCCACGCTTGCCGCGCGAGGCCGTTCAGCAAAGTGTCTCGCCACTACAATGGTCGTTCATGAGCGAATCGCGGCAGCTCGACAATACGCGCATGAAACATGAGCTCGGCCTGCGTTTGCGTTACCCAACCGTTATGACGTGCC
The DNA here is from genome assembly GCA_004322535.1 of Rugosibacter sp. Taxonomy (GTDB): domain Bacteria; phylum Pseudomonadota; class Gammaproteobacteria; order Burkholderiales; family Rhodocyclaceae; genus Rugosibacter. Next base: position 30,010 of record SCUZ01000103.1, on the reverse strand, counting down.
TTGAGGAAAACACATGTTCTGGATAAAAGCCTTTCATATCGTATTTGTCATCAGCTGGTTCGCCGGCCTGTTTTATCTGCCACGCATTTTTGTCAATCTGGCGCTCGTGTCTGCCGATAGTGTTGCCGAACGCGAGCGGCTGCTGTTGATGGCGAAGAAACTACATCGCTTCGTCACCCCGATCGCCGTGCTGGCGATTGGTTCGGGTTTCTGGTTATGGTTCGGCTTTGGTTTTTCCGCAGGCTGGTTGCATGTCAAAACGACGCTAGTGGCGGGACTTGTTGTTTATCACTTCTGGTGTGGTCGGCTACTTGCGCAATTTATGCGCGGAGAGTCGACGCATGGTCATGTCTGGTTTCGCTGGTTCAACGAAATCCCCGTGCTGGCACTCATTGCCATTTGCATATTGGTTGTGGTTAAACCTTCTTTTTGAAAGCCGTTAATTTTTGATGAACAATTATTTTGCAACCTGCCCACGCGGCCTGGAAGAATTATTGGCGGAGGATTTAACCGCCTGCGGCGGAACGCAAGTGCGCGCCGTAGCAGGTGGCGTTGCCGCTAGTGGCAGCCTGGAGTTTGCCTATCGCGTGAATCTCGAATCACGCATCGCAACGCGCTTGCTGTACCGCATCGCCAGCGCCGACTATTCCAACGAAGCAGATATTTACCAGCTGGCGTATGACACGAACTGGCCCCGGCTGTTCTCTGTTGATCGCTCGATTCGGGTATATGTCACGGCCATCCGCTCGCCGCTTAAAAGTTTGGAATTCATCACGCTGAAAGTAAAAGACGCCGTGTGTGACCGTTTTCGCGCCGAGACGACGCGCCGCCCCAGCGTGAATACGAAAAATCCCGAAGTGCGGATCCACTTGTTTTTGACTGATCGCACGGCGACGCTCTATCTCGACACTTCCGGCGAGCCGCTCTATCTGCGTGGCCACAAGCTGGCCAAGGTCGGCGCACCGCTGAAAGAAAATCTTGCGGCAGGCATACTGCGGTTATCCGGCTGGCAGCCCGGGACGCCGTTGCTTGACCCGATGTGCGGCAGCGGCACGTTTTTGCTGGAAGCTGCGCAAATGGCGCTGGACGATGCGCCGGGCTTGTCTCGCGAATCTGGCGGCTTTGGTTTTGAACATCACAAAACTTTTGATGCCGGGCTATGGCGCAGCTTGCAACGCGAAGTGGCGGAACGGCGGCGCATGGCGGAAGGCTCGCTGATGATTTTTGGCAGTGATGAAGAGGCGGATGCCGTGAGTCGCACGCGGCAGAATTTGGCACACGCCGGCCTGGATGGTTTGGTGGTGCTGGAAAAATCTGACTTGTTGCAACGCACGGCACCTGCCGCAAGCGGTGTGCTGGTGGCTAATCCACCCTATGGTGAGCGACTGGGTAGTGCAGCAGACCTGGCTGCGTTTTATCCATTGCTGGGGAATGCTTTAAAGCAGCATTTTGCAGGCTGGCATTGCTGGTTTCTTTCTGCCGATACACAGTTGCCTAAGCTGATTCGCTTGCAGACGTCACGCAAAATTCCCTTGTATAACGGCGCGCTGGAATGCCGTTTGTATGGTTTTGATATGGTTGCTGGCAGCGCTCGGCGCAACGTATCAGTACAAGAACATCATCGGGGGCGTTAACGCAAGGGTTGCATCCAGGGCCAGACGAAGTGATAGCCTATTACTACTAAGGCTATAACCCACAGCCACCTGTTGCGGACCAGCATTAACAAAAGTGCAAGCAATCCTGCGGTTTGGTTTTTCGCTGGAGTGCGTCGTCGTGGATAGCGTGGAACCGGGGCAATCGCAACGGGGTTGAATCGTTCGCGTCCTTCTTTATCGGCCAAGGTGTCACGAGAAACAAACGGATCATCGAAGACATCAAGCTTCAATGGCTGATCGTCTTCAGCTTCAATCATCTTGAGCGCTTCGCTGAACTTGATGTCAAGAAGTTTTGCCGAGTTGATGGCGCGAACAAATGTATTGGTTTCAGCAAGAAAAACCATTTCGGCAGCGATCTCCATCGGCAGTCCCTGGCGGGAACCGTTACGTGAATCCATAATTAGGTGGCGAATGAATAGATTCAACTCTGGCGTCCCCCACAGGGCGCAGATTTTTTTTGTCAGATGATCGATCGCTTCCAGTGCTGCACGAGGTGAGCCGGTAGGCAGGGAGCGGTTACGGGTTTGCATGGCGATCAAACGATGTCGAGGTGGCTGATGCCGGAATGCAGATCCCTTGTCTGTGCATCTCTGCCATGCAGTTTGAGCATCAGGCGGACTTCGTTCATTGAGTCTGCAAAGCGCAGGGCATCTTCGTAGCTGATACGGCCCTCTTCGTGCAAATCAAACAGCGCTTGATCGAAAGTCTGCATGCCCAGCTCGCGCGACTTTTTCATGATTTCCTTTATTTCGTGCACATCGCCTTTGTAGATAAGATCGGAGATCAGCGGTGAATTGAGCAACACTTCCACGGCTGCTGCACGGCCTTTACCTTCCTTGAGCGGAATCAGTCGCTGCGAGACCACCGCCTTAAGATTGAGAGAGAGATCCATCAACAGTTGCGGACGACGTTCTTCGGGGAAGAAGTTGATGATGCGATCCAGCGCCTGGTTGGAGTTGTTGGCATGCAGTGTACCGAGTGCCAAGTGACCGGTTTCGGCAAATGCAATCGCATGTTCCATCACTTCCCGATCACGAATTTCACCGATCAGAATCACGTCCGGCGCCTGACGCAAGGTGTTTTTCAGCGCGATTTCCCACGATTCGGTATCGACGCCCACTTCACGCTGAGTGATGATGCAGTTTCTATGTTCATGCACATATTCCACCGGGTCTTCGATGGTGATGATATGGCCATGACTATTCTGGTTGCGGTAGCCAATCATCGCCGCAAGAGACGTTGATTTGCCAGAACCCGTACCACCGACAAAGAGCACCAGACCGCGTTTGGCCATGACGACATCCTTGAGTACAGGTGGTAATTTGAGCTCATCAAAATCCGGAATCTGCACATTGATGGTTCGCAGCACAATGCCCACACGCCCTTGCTGCACAAAAGCATTCACTCGAAAACGGCCTATGCCCGAAGGAGAAATGGCGAAGTTGGCTTCCTTGGTTTCTTCAAATACCGCCGCCTGCTTGTCATTCATGATGGCGCGCGCCAGCTCTTGCGTATGCTGTGGCGATAAAATCTGAGTAGTTGCGGGCGTCATCTTGCCATCGATTTTCATCGCCGGCGGAAAGCCTGCGGTAATGAACAAGTCAGACCCTTTTTTTTGCATCATCATGCCCAGCAGCTGGTACATGAACTTTAAACCTTCGTCGCGTTCCATTATTTTTCTGTCCCGTTTTATCTTTTAGGGCTAGGTGATTTAGCCGAGGAAGTTATCTTTGTTTGCTGCTTTACTGCGCGCTTCGGCAGGCGAAATTATGCGACGCTTGACCATATCTTGCAGGTTCTGATCCAGCGTCTGCATGCCAAATTGCTGGCCGGTTTGGATGGCTGAGTACATCTGGGCGACTTTACCCTCGCGGATCAGGTTGCGAATGGCCGGCGTGCCGATCATGATTTCGTGTGCTGCTACGCGCCCTGTGCCGTCCATGGTTTTGCACAGGGTTTGCGAAATAACGGCTTTTAGTGATTCGGACAACATGGAACGCACCATTTCTTTTTCAGCTGCTGGAAACACATCAATGATGCGGTCGATGGTCTTGGCAGCAGATGAGGTGTGCAACGTGCCAAAAACCAGGTGGCCTGTTTCTGCGGCGGATAACGCCAGGCGGATGGTTTCCAGATCACGCATTTCGCCGACCAGAATGACATCCGGGTCTTCGCGCAAGGCGCTGCGCAGGGCGTTGTTGAATGAGAGCGTGTGCGGGCCGACTTCACGCTGGTTGATCAGGCATTTTTTTGATTCATGCACAAATTCGATCGGGTCTTCCACAGTCAGTATATGACCATACTCGCTTTCATTCTTATGGTTAACCATTGCGGCCAGCGTGGTTGATTTACCTGAGCCCGTAGGTCCGGTGACCAACACAATACCGCGTGGTTGATCGGCGAGTTCGGCAAAAATCTTGGGTGCCTTTAAATCAGCCAATGAAAGAATTTTTGAGGGAATGGTGCGCATTACCGCTGCAGCACCGCGGTTCTGCACAAATGCATTGACCCGAAAGCGAGCCAGATTGGGCACTTCAAAAGAAAAGTCACACTCCAGATTTTCCTCATACACCTTGCGCTGACCATCGCTCATGATGTCATAAATCATGCCGTGCACTTCCTTGTGTTCCATCGGCGGCAGATTAATCCGGCGCACATCACCATGGACGCGAATCATCGGCGGCAAGCCGGAAGAGAGGTGCAAGTCGGACGCATTATTCTTGACAACGAAGGAGAGCAACTCGGTAATGTCCATGTTTTTTTCCTGTAAATGGGGTGCGATATACTTCCAGAGCGTTATATGACAACAATCTCAATCAACTTGCAAGCTGTTCGCAACCGGATTGCTGCGGCCTGCGCTGTTGCAGGGCGCCCGGCCGATGCCGTGCAGTTGCTTGCCGTATCCAAAACCCGGCCCGCTGCGTGCGTGCGCGAAGCTGCCGCGTGCGGGCAACATGCTTTTGGCGAAAACTATGCGCAAGAAGGCGCAGAAAAAATTGCTGAACTTGCCGATCTGAATCTGGAATGGCATTTTATTGGCCCGCTGCAAAGCAATAAAACACGCGTGGTCGCTGAAAGTTTTGCCTGGGTGCATTCACTCGAGCGGTTAAAGATTGCTGAACGATTAGCGGCTCAGCGTCCTGTCCATTTGCCGCCGCTGCAAGTGTGCGTTCAGGTGAATGTGTCAGGCGAGGCATCAAAAAGCGGTTGTGCACCGGCTGCGGCTTCGGCCTTGGCGCATGCGATAACCGCGTTGCCTCGTCTGCGCTTGCGGGGGCTGATGGCAATTCCTGCAGTAGCCGATGACGCTGTGCTGCAACGCCAGAATTTTGCTCGGTTGAGCACGCTTTTTGCCCAGCTCAACACCGAGGGCCTGGCTTTGGATACGCTCTCGATGGGCATGTCACATGATCTGGAAGCGGCAATTCTTGCCGGGGCAACGATGGTGCGTGTGGGCACGGCCATTTTTGGCGAACGACAAATCCGTGTGCTTAATTAAGAACAGGAAAATTAATGAAAATTACATTTATCGGCGGCGGCAATATGGCCACTGCATTAATTGGCGGGATGCAAAAACAAGGTTTTTCTGCGGCAGCCATTCAAGTCGTGGAACCTTTTCAGGAGGCCCGGGAACGCATCACGGAAACGTTTGGCGTACGTACTGTTGCAGCAGTCGATGCCGCCGCGCTGCACTGTGATGTGCTGGTTCTGGCAGTCAAGCCGCAGCAGATGAAAGCGGCAGTGGCATCCTTTGCTGGCAAGCTCACGCAGCAAGTGGTGTTAAGCATCGCCGCTGGTTTGCGCGTGGCCGATATGGCCGCCTGGCTGGGCTATGGCAAAATAGTTCGCGCCATGCCGAATACCCCCGCATTGATGGGCGCAGGCATTACCGGTTTATTTGCCGACCCTAGTGTCGATGCCGAGAAACGCCGCCAAGCCGAGCAAATTCTTCAGGCGGTGGGCACCTATGTATGGGTTGAAGACGAAGCGCAAATGGATGCGGTTACCGCCATTTCAGGCAGTGGCCCGGCGTATGTGTTTTATTTCATTGAAGCGATTGAGTCTGCCGCGCGCACGCTAGGTCTGGATGCCGAATCCGCGCGCCAATTGACGGTGCAAACGTTTCTTGGTGCAGCACAACTGGCGGCAAAAAGTAGCGAAAGCATTACGACGTTGCGCGAGCGGGTGACATCCAAAGGCGGAACAACCGAAGTGGCGCTGCAGGCGTTTGCCATGCAGGGCGTGGCCGCTGCTATCGGACAAGGCGTGCTGGCGGCTAACGCGCGCGGGCGTGAGTTAGGCGAGACGCTGGGTAAGCAAAACGTCTAGACAAGGTAACGTATTCAATGTTGATACAACTATTTACTTTTCTGCTGGATGCCGCATGTGGTTTTCTCACGCTGGCGTTGCTGTCCCGGTTTGTCTTGCAAAGGGTCAAGGCCCCTTTTCGTAATCCGCTGGGGCAATTTGTCATCGCGATGACGGATTGGATCGTGCGTCCTGTGCGGCGGGTAATTCCCGGACTCTTTGGATGGGATGTGGCGAGTCTTCTGCTCGCCTGGTTGCTGCAGGCACTCTTGTTAGGTCTGACGCTTGGGCTGTCTGGCACATTGACTGCCGCACCCCAAGGGTACCTGTTTCACGGCGTGTCACTAGCGCCGACTTTTATAGTGGCTTTATTGGCGGTGTTGGCAACGATCAAGATTGCTTGTTATTTGCTGCTAGGTGCGGTGCTGGTGTCGGCAATTTTTTCCTGGGTGAATCCGCATGCGCCCATGGCGGATGTTTTTAATGCGATCAGCCGCCCCTTGCTGCGCCCCTTTCGTCGCTGGATACCCGACATTGGCGGAGTAGACCTCTCGCCGCTGGCGTTTATTTTATTGCTGCAAATGGGCATGATGGTTTTAGAGCGTCTGCGCTGGGTGGTGCTGGCAGGATGAGCTGGTTACAGATGGATGAAGCCGGTGTTACGCTGACGCTCTACATCCAGCCGGGCGCGAAAAAAACCGAAGTGGTGGGCTTGCATGGCGAGGCCCTCAAGATTCGATTGCACGCGCCACCGGTGGAGGGCCAGGCCAATGCGCAGCTGATCGCCTTTCTTGCGCTGCATTTGGCAGTACCCAAACGCGCGGTAACGTTGTTATCGGGCGAAGCTTCGCGGGCCAAGCGGGTACGGGTGATGGGGGTTGAGGCAGGACGTGTCAGGGCTCGACTGATTCCGGCCTAACCGTACAATGACTAATTAACTTGTGCCGTTGTAGGCTAAATAGCCATCAATGAGTGTGTAGCGAACACGGCCGGGAAGCGCCAGGCCGAGAAAGGGCGTGTTCTTGCCCTGGCTTTTGAGATTTTTACGGGTGACATGAAAGTCGGCGGACGGGTCAAGCACGCAAATATCCGCTGGTAGCCCCGCATCCAGCCGACCTGCATTCACGCCCATGATGCGCGCCGGGTCCGACGTGATGCGCGCCAGTGCCGTGAGGAGTGGCACCTGCATTTCCTGCGCCCATTTCAAGGTCAATGGCAGCAAGAGTTCCAGGCCCGTGGCGCCGATTTCGGCCTCGCTAAACGGTTTTTGTTTGCCATCATCATCTACGGGTGTGTGGTCGGAACATACGGCCGTGATTGCGCCCGAGGCCAAGCCGCTACGCAACGCGTCACGATCACGCTGGGCGCGCAAGGGGGGGTCCAGGCGCGCATGCGGATTGAAGAAACCAATATCGTGGTCGCATAAGTGCAGGTAATGCACAGCGGTATCGCAAGTGACAGCAATGCCTGCCGCACGGGCAGCAACGATCATGTCGATGCCTGCCGCAGAGGAAATGCGCGTCACGTGCAGGCGTACGCCGGTTTCACGTGCTAATTGCAGCAGCGTGGCCAGTGCAATGGTCTCTGCTGCCACAGGAATGCCGGCCAGGCCGAGTCGCGCAGCCACTTCACCATCGTGCGCGACGCCTTGCTGGGCAAGAAACGGGTCCTGTGCTTGCAACCAGACAGGAAAATCAAAAGTGGCCGCATAGTTCATGGCGTGCAGCAACACTTGCGTATCGACAATGGCTTGATTCGCCTGGCCGAAAGCGACGCAGCCCGCTTCGGCGAGTTCTGCCATTTCGGTGAGTTTTTTCCCGCCCAGTTGCACGGTCAGCGCACCGATCGGATGCACATGGGCGAATTCAGGCAAGCGCGCCCGATGCGTGAGCATTTCAACCAGGCCGGGTTCATCCAGCACCGGGTCGGTGTCGGGTGGGCAGGCCAGCCGGGTTACGCCGCCTGCGGCGGCGGCAGCCATTTCGGATTCCAGCGTGGCTTTATACTCAAAGCCCGGCTCGCGCAGCCGCGCGGAAAGATCAATGAGGCCGGGGCAAACGATGCAGCCGGTGGCGTCAAGCACGGTGTGGGCGGTAAACCTTTCTGGCGCCGTATCGCCAGCGCCGACTATTTTGCCTTCTGCAATAAACAGATCAGTGTGTTTATCCATGCCGTTGGCTGGGTCGATCAGGCGGCCGCCGCGAATATGGATATTCATGTCACGCTCCCGCCAGCATAGTCATCACCGCCATGCGCACGGCGATGCCGAAAGTGACTTGAGGCAGGATCACCGCCTGCGACCCATCGGCAACGGCGGATTCAATTTCCACGCCGCGATTCATCGGCCCCGGGTGCATGACGATGGCGTCGGGTTTGGCCAGCGCCAGCTTGTCCATTGTCAGGCCGTAGGATTTGAAATATTCCTGCGCGCTGGGCAAGAGGGCGCTCTGCATGCGTTCATTTTGCAAGCGCAGCATCATCACCACATCCACACCGCGCAGGCCTTCTTTCATGTCGTTAAACACCCGCACACCGAGCCGCTCGATACCGCTCGGCAGCAAGGTTTTGGGTGCAATCACGCGGACTTCCGGCACACCCAGCGTGGTCAGCGCGTGTATCTGGCTGCGGGCGACCCGGGAGTGCAACACGTCGCCGACAATAGCTACCGTGAGTTGCGTTAAATCCTGCTTGTAATGACGAATGGTATACATGTCGAGCAGGCCCTGCGTCGGGTGCGCATGGCGGCCATCGCCGGCATTGATGATATGAATATGATTCTGCCCGGTAGTGGCCAGATGTTGGGCAATGAGGTAGGGTGCGCCACTGGCCGCATGACGAACGACAAACATGTCTGCCTGCATGGCAGCCAGATTGTCGGCGGTATCAAGTAGTGTTTCGCCCTTGCTGGCAGACGATGTATTGATGTTGAGATTGATGACATCAGCCGAGAGCCGCTTGGCGGCAATCTCGAACGTCGTGCGCGTGCGGGTTGAGTTTTCAAAAAACAAGTTGAATACACTTTTACCACGGAGCAAGGGCACTTTTTTCACTTCGCGTTCGGCAACAGCAGCAAAGGGTGCGGCGGTGTCCAGGATGCGGGTAAGTACTTCGTGTGGCAATCCTTCGGTGCTTAACAAATGAGTGAGCTCGCCGTGACTATTGAGCTGGGGGTTGCGGTTGGTGCTCGTCAAGGTCATTTTTCAGTCAGTCGAAAAGAAAGGGTACCGTCAGGCGCACGCTCCAGCTCGAGCATTTGTGCAGCGGCGAGGGTGAGGGTGTGCGCGCAATAGTCGGCGGCAATGGGTAATTCGCGTCCGCCGCGATCAGCGAGTACAGCCAGTTCGATTTTTTCCGGGCGACCATAGTCGAATAGCTCGTTTATTGCCGCGCGGATGGTACGGCCGGTGTAGAGTACATCATCGACAATGATGATGTGCGCACCTTCGGCCTCAAACGGAAGCAAGGATGCGCGCGTATTGGCCTGCAGGCCACGCTGGTTGTAGTCGTCACGATGGAAAGAAATATTCAGCACACCCGGCGCAGTGTGCAGCCCGAGCAGGGTGTGCAGACGCTCAGCCACCCAGGCGCCGCCCGTGTGAATGCCAACCAGTGCCGTGCGTGCCAAATCAACGTGCGGCCGCATTTGATCGGCCAGGATTTGGCAGAGCACTTCTGCGTCAGGCCGTTTGGTGGGCATGAGTTTCCAGCCAGCTTTGCAAAATGACGCGTGCAGCTTCAGCATCGACTTGCGCCTTGCGTTCTTGCCAGGAAAGTCGGTTTTGGTGAGGCGCCGTGAAGCAAGTAACCTTGGTGTGCGGCGAATCAGGTGTTTGTCTGAGTGCAGCATCGGCTTCGATCGAACTAAAACGCTCATCGACTTCTTCCACCGGCAACGCAAACCGGCCGCGTAATTGATTGGCAAAGCGCGCACAACGCGTCGTCATGTCGTGTGCGCTGCCATCGTCATTGAGTGGTCGGCCCACTAACAGGCGCGTGGGTTGCCACTCGGCAATGAGTTCGCCGATCGCCGCAAAGCGTGCGACATTGGCTTCATGTGCAATGCAGGTGAGTGCGCGCGCCTGGCCCAGACGTATTTCGCCCAGCGCCACGCCAATTCGTTGCAGACCAAAATCAAAGGCCAGCAGCGTTTCGTCATGCATGACCGGCGACCTCGGACAGGTTGGCAAAATCAATGCCCAGCAATTGCATCGCTGCGGCAAGCCGCTCTTCACTGGGCACGTTAAACAGGATGTGCGGAGATGCTTTCACCGTCAGCCAGGTGTTTTGGGCGAGCTCCCATTCCAGCTGGCCGGCTGTCCAGCCCGCATAGCCGAGTGTGACCAGCACATCGCTTGGCTGGCCGGCGCTGCCCATGGCTTGCAGGATGTCGCGCGAGCTGGTGAGCGCCAGATCATCCGTCACTTTGAGAGAACTTTGCCATTGTTGGGTGGTGCGGTGAAGCACAAACCCGCGGTCGGACTGCACCGGGCCACCGGCATACACCGGTAAATTGGCAAAACACTCTGTGGGCAAGCCTTCTTCGAGGGGAATGGCCACGCGCTTGAACAGCTCGCCCAAGCGCATATCCGTCGGCCGGTTAATGACAATACCCACCGCACCTTCCGCGTTGTGCTCGCAAATGTAGGTTAGCGTGCGCGAAAAATTCGGGTCGGCCATGGCGGGCATGGCGATGAGGAAATGATTGGCGAGGCATGTGGTTTCCATGGCAATAGCGATATTGTAATCTGTCGTTCCACTTCTCAGTTGATCTGTGTTCAGGATTTATTTTGCATGACATCCGCACTCGTCTGGTTTCGCCGCGATTTACGCACCTTTGATCATGCGGCGCTTTTCCATGCGTTAAAAGCGCATGGCCAAGTGTATTGCGTGTTTGTCTTTGATTCCACGATTCTTGACCAATTGCCACGATCTGACCACCGGATAGCGTTTATTTTGTGCGCGGTAGAAGAGGTCGCGGAAGATCTGCGCCGCATGGGTGGGGCGCTCATCATTTTGCAGGGCGACCCATGTGACGAGATCCCGCAACTGGCAGCAAGGCTTGGCGTGCACGCGGTATACGCCAATCGTGATTATGCACCCATGGCGCTGCAACGGGATGCGGCTGTTGAGGCAAGTATCCGCCGACTTGCCAGCGCCGAATTTTGCTTGTTCAAAGACCAGGTGATTTTTGAATGCGATGAAGTGCTCACACAGCAGGGCACGCCATTTTCGGTATTTACGCCGTACAAAAATGCCTGGCTAAAGCGGCTGACCTCGTATCATTTACAAGCTTATCCGGTGGAGCGTTATGCGGCAAATTTGGCCATTCCGGATGCCGTGCCATCAGCGCCGACTTTATCGGAACTGGGTTTCGTGCCGACCGATCTGGCGGATTTGACCTTGCCCACCGGCATGCACGGTGGCCGTAGCTTGTTTCTCGCGTTCACTGAGCGCCTGGATCACTATGCCAGCGATCGTGATTTTCCGGCAGCGAATGGCACGTCAAGCCTTTCAGCGCATCTGCGCTTTGGTACGGTGTCGATTCGGCAACTGGCGGGTTATGCACAAAGCCAGCCGGGCCGAGGGGCTGCAACGTGGTTGTCCGAGCTCATCTGGCGAGACTTTTATCAGATGATTCTCTGGCATTATCCGCATGTCGTCACGCAGGCCTTCAAGTCCGCAATGAATACGCTGGTGTGGGATGACGCGCCTGATCTCATGGGCGCATGGCAGCAGGGAAAAACCGGCTATCCGCTAGTGGATGCCGCGATGCGCCAACTGATGCATACAGGGTTCATGCATAATCGGCTACGCATGGTGACGGCATCTTTTTTGACTAAAGATCTGGGAGTAGACTGGCGATGGGGAGAAAGATGGTTCGCTGAAAAGCTGCTTGATTTTGACCTCGCCGCGAATAATGGCGGCTGGCAATGGGCAGCTTCCACGGGTTGTGATGCGCAACCGTGGTTCCGTATTTTCAACCCTGTCACGCAATCCGAAAAGTTTGATCCGCACGGTCATTTTATTCGGCGTTACGTGCCGGAACTTTCATCAATTCCAAAGCAGTTTATTCATGCGCCGTGGAAAATGAATACGTCACAACAAGCAGCATGCGGCATTTTAATGGGCCATGACTATCCTTTGCCCGTGGTCGACCATGCCGTCGCCCGAGAACGTACTTTGCAGCGATTTTCTACCGTGAGGAAATAATCATGAATCATAAGAATTTTTGCCAATCCATGAAGCCGGACAGTGTGCTGAATACAGTGGGTTCGCTGTGCCTCCGCTTCTTCCGCTCCCTGCGTTTTTTTACGTTGATTGGTGGTCTGGGTTTGCTGAGCGCATTGCCTGCCTATGCGGATGTGCCGGTTGTTGGCGCCTTGGCGCCAAGCTTTACGCTGCCCGACCAGAGCGGCAAACCATGGCGACTCCAGGATTTGCGCGGCCAATGGGTAGTACTTTATTTTTATCCGAAAGATGACACGCCGGGCTGCACGCAGGAAGCCTGTCAATTTCGCGATGATTTGCACGCTTTGACAGCGCTGGGCGCTCAAATCGTGGGTGTGAGTGTGGATGACTCGGCATCCCACAAAAAATTTGCGGATAAATACCACCTGCCCTTTCCTTTGTTAGCGGATCAGGATGCAGCGGTTGCTCGCAGTTATGGTGCGCTGTCCGACTTGCTGGTTGTCAAGTACGCTAAACGTTATACGTTTCTGATTGATCCGCAGGGCAAGATTGCTAAAGCCTATCTGCAGGTGGATACATCGCGCCACTCAAAAGAGATCGTGGATGATTTAACGCGGTTGGTGCAGATAAAAAAATAACCCGCTGTCTTTGGATAGCGGGTTATTTCAATCCTGCGCCGAATTTTACTGCTGCACTTATTTCTTCAAAGTGTCGCGAATTTCACGCAGCAGCACAATGTCTTCTGGCGTGACTGCAGGCGCTGCAGCAGGTGCAGGGCCTTTCAGGCGATTAACCATTTTGATCATCTGGAAAATAACAAAAGCAAGAATGATGAAGTTGATCAAAATGGTCAAGAAGTTGCCATAAGCTAATAATGAAGCCCCTGCTTTGGTCAGTGATTCATACGTTGCAGCGCCCTCGATCGGCTTGGCTGGAGGCGAGAGTTGTATGAACATCTCGGTGAAATTGACATTGCCAACGACTTTGCCGATCAATGGCATGATGATGTCCTTGACGAGCGAATCGACAATCTTGCCGAATGCGCCCCCAATGATGACACCGACAGCCAAGTCCATGACATTGCCCTTGACTGCGAAATCGCGAAATTCTTGCATCATGCCCATGGTTTTCTCCTGAGTTAAAAACACGAATGTGAAGGGGAGATAACATTCCCGGCAGAAGTATAAGCGGCATGGCATATGAAATCATTCACAAATAACTCAGGATCAGGAGATCACAATGAAACCGAAGGTGCTTGTTACACGCAAGTTTTTTCCGGAATTGGTGGTGCGGCTGCAAGCGTATTTTGAGGTCGATGACCACGCCAGCAACGACGGTCTGCCGCCCGCTGAATTAAAAGCCCGACTGGCCGATAAGGCGGGCATATTGCTCTCGGTGGCCGACCCACTGACCGCCGAGAGTATCGTTGCCGCGCCGCAATTACGCGCTGCATGCAATGTCGGCGTGGGTTACAACAATATCGATGTGGCGGCATGCACGCGGGCGGGCATCATGGTGGCCAACACGCCGGACGTATTGACTGAAACAACAGCCGATCTCGCCTGGGCATTGCTGATGGCGGTGTCACGGCGGTTACCAATGGCCGAACGCTGGTTGCGCGAGGGTCAATGGGGTGCATGGCGCTATGATCTTTGGCTAGGTACGGATGTGCACCACGCCACCTTGGGTATTTTTGGCATGGGGCGGATTGGCCAGGCCTTGGCGCGGCGAGCGACCGGGTTTGGCATGAAAACGATTTATCACAACCGATCCCGCTTGCCTGCCGACATCGAGGCCCAACACAATGCCACGTGGGTGGATAAAGAAACTCTTCTGCGCGAAGCGGATTTCGTTGTCCTGCTTTTACCTTATTCGCCCGCCGTGCAGCATTACATCGGGGCGGCCGAATTGAGATTGATGAAGCCGACTGCGCATCTCGTCAATGTGGCGCGCGGGGGTATTGTGGACGATGCAGCGCTAATCACGGCGTTACGCGAGCGCCGAATTTGCGGTGCAGGTGTGGATGTGTTTGAAGGAGAGCCGAAGTTCAATCCGGATTTTCTGACGCTGGATAATGTTGTGCTCACGCCGCACATTGGCTCGGCGTCTTATCAGGCGCGGATGGCAATGGGCATGCGTGCCGTGGATAATTTAATTGAGGCATTAACCGGACAGCGTCCGCGTGACTGTGTGAATCCCGAAGTATTTGCCGGCACATAAATAAAAAGGGCGCTCTACTTAGAGCGCCCTTAAAGGTACGGGCTTGCAAGATTTACCCTCTTGTCAGATGGCAAGAGGGTAGTGCTTGTTAGTCGTGATAAGCGGCTTCGCCGTGTGAGGTGATGTCCAGTCCTTCGCGTTCTTCATCTTCTGGGACGCGCAGACCGACGATCAAATCGGCAATCTTGAAGGCAATGAGTGCAGCAATGGTTGTCCAGACGACTGTCAAACCGACTGCTTTGGCTTGGATGATCAACTGGTCGAGAATGGCACCGTAACCTGGCTTCATCTCGAACCAATTGTTGTAGAACCCTGGCCCACCCAGACTGGGAGAGTTGAAAACACCCGTCATCAGCGCACCAAAGATACCACCCAGCGCATGCACCCCGAAGACGTCAAGTGCATCATCAACCCGCAACATTTTCTTCAAGCCGGTAACACCCCAGAAGCAAAGTGGCCCAACCAGAAGACCGATTGCGAAGGCACCTGGGATACCTACGTTACCCGCAGCGGGTGTAATCGCCACCAGACCTGCAACCGCGCCGGAAGCAGCGCCCAGCATGGAAGGCTTGCCTTTGATGAGCCATTCACTAAACATCCATGACAGTACTGCACAAGCGGTGGCAAGATAGGTGTTCATGAAGGCCAGTGCAGCAGAGCCGTTGGCTTCCAGAGCAGAGCCGGCGTTAAAGCCGAACCAGCCAAACCACAGCAGCGAGGCACCGATCATGGTCATGGTCAGACTATGTGGCGACATGGCTTCTTTACCGAAACCGATACGTTTGCCCAACATGAAGGCACCCACCAGACCGGCTACACCAGCGTTGATATGCACCACCGTGCCACCAGCGAAGTCCAGCGCGCCCCACTGCCAGAGCAAACCTGCCTTGGCATTGGTTGCATCAACGACACCCGCTGCGGTGTAGGCATCCGGGCCAGGCCAGAACCAAACCATGTGAGCGATCGGGATGTAGCTGATGGTGAACCAGATCACCGAAAAAATCAGGATCGCCGAGAATTTGACGCGTTCAACCAGTGAGCCAAAAATCAGACAAACCGTAATGGCGGCAAATGTGGCCTGGAAGGCGACGAAAACGATTTCATACATCGGCGTGGCTTTGCTGAACGTGGCACCCAACGCAAATGTGCCGGTGGCCGCATCAAATACGCCCTTGAGGAAGATCCGGTCGAAGCCGCCAAAGTAGGCGCTGGTGGCACCACTGCCCTCAGTGAACGCCAAGCTGTAGCCATACACACACCACAGCACGGTAATCAGCGAGAACACGACGAACACCTGCATGAGCACCGAGAGCATGTTCTTGGTGCGCACCAGGCCGCCATAAAACAAAGCCAGTGCGGGGACAGACATCAAAAGCACGAGTGCTGTTGACATCATCATCCAGGCGGTATCCCCTTTATTGGGGGTCGGTGCGGTGGCAACGGGAGTCGCTTCAGCGGGTGCAGGTGCAGCAGCAGGTGCTGCAGCGGCGGCATCAACAGCTGGCGTAGCGGATGGAGCCGTAGTGGCGGTGGTGGTAGCTTCGGCGGGCTTGTCGTCCGCCCATGCCAAGCTGCCGGCACCAATAGCGCAGGCTGCCAGCAAAACAGCGAGTAGTTTTTTCATAATAGCATTCCCCTTAAAGGGCAGCCTCACCGGTTTCACCGGTGCGGATGCGGATGACTTGTTCCAGGCTATAGACGAAAATCTTGCCATCGCCAATTTTTCCTGTCCGGGCGGATTTTTCGAGCGCTTCAACCACTTGATCAACCATGTCGTCGCCGACGGCGGCTTCCACTTTGACCTTGGGTAGAAAATCGACAACGTATTCAGCGCCGCGATACAGCTCGGTATGCCCCTTTTGCCTGCCAAAACCTTTGACTTCCGTGACGGTGATGCCTTGCACTCCCACAGTGGCCAAGGCTTCACGCACTTCATCAAGCTTGAATGGTTTGATGATGGCGGTGATTAGTTTCATGGTGGTTTCCTTTGCATGAACGTGAGTTAGTGAATCAGAACGATTTTGTAACGGATAATGCGTCGGTATTGTCGCCAGTATCCTTGGACTTGCTCACGCTGACAACAACAGCGATTAAGGTTTTTTTCAAGGTTCTTCTCCTAAGGATTAAACGTGGAATTAAAAAGCAGGATTACTAAAGCGAGGATTGTGCCATAGCAATAAACATACTTAATTATCAGTAAGTAACGATCAATTTCCAGTACGTTTTTGCGAGTATGCTGTGTGGGAATGCACTATAATGATGTGCGCTGACCCGGCAATGCACCATCTGGGTGCGCTGTGCTTTTTCTGTGATTGCTCCTTATTTTGTGCAAATTGAGATTGCCAACTCGTTTCACTGAACGTGAGCATGCGCAGCGAGTCATCAAGGGATAATAGCGAAAATCCCGTGCTAGACTGATTTTTCATTGAGGAATCCAGCCATGCTCAATCCCAAAATATTTGAAGAAATCTCATCCCGTATCGCCGCTGCCATGGCCGCATCCCCCGTGGGCGATGTTGAAAAAAATGCGCGGGCGCTACTCGCCAGCTTTTTTGCCAAACTTGATCTGGTCACGCGTGAAGAGTTCGACGTGCAGCGTGAAGTGCTCAGCCGCACGTCTGAAAAGCTTGCCGCACTTGAGCAGCGTGTCGCCGAGCTTGAAGCGGCGCGTGCTGGCAAGCAGAAATAATTTAGCCTGATTTGGTCTAATGGCGCTAGCAGTTCTTCGTTCGCGAGCGTTAGCGGGGTTGTCGGCGCCGGAAGTCACTGTCGAAGTGCATTTGACGGGTGGGTTGCCCACATTCACTCTCGTGGGTTTACCCGATACGGAAGTCAAGGAAGCGCGCGATCGGGTACGTGCGGCCATTCAAAATTGCGGGTTTGAGTTTCCGCAGCGGCGCATTACGGTGAATCTCGCGCCGGCTGATTTACCCAAAGAATCCGGCCGCTTTGATTTGCCCATTGCCTTAGGCATCCTGATTGCGTCCGGACAACTCAAAGCGCCTATGCTGGACGAATACGAGTTTGCCGGCGAGCTGGCACTCTCTGGCGAGTTGCGCGCTATTCGCGGCGCTTTGGCGATGTGTGCGGCGATGTCTACTGCACCGCACGAGACAGCCGTCAGGCGTGTATTCATCTTGCCAACAGACAGTGCGCCAGAGGCTGCACTGATCGCAGATATGACCATACTGCCTGCAAAAAACCTGCTCCAGGTGTGCGCGCATCTCTCGGGGCGCGAAACGATCGCCCCTCACGCCGTATCACCAGCGCCGACTTTTGCGCATTATCCCGATCTTGCCGAGGTCAGGGGCCAGGTGCCGGCCAAACGCGCACTCGAAGTGGCAGCGGCAGGCGGCCACAGCTTGCTCATGAGTGGCCCGCCGGGCGCGGGTAAATCGATGCTGGCGCAACGCTTGACAGGTTTGCTGCCGCCGATGACGGATGATGAAGCCCTGGCTGCGGCCGCTGTGCACTCTTTGGCGGGACTCTTCAAACTCGAGCACTGGGGACGGCGCGCTTTCCGTGCGCCGCATCATTCCGCATCAACCGCAGCGCTGGTCGGGGGTGGCAGTATGCCGCGTCCGGGCGAGATTTCGCTGGCGCATAACGGCACGCTGTTTCTGGATGAGCTGCCCGAGTTTCAGCGCGGCGTGCTCGAAGCGCTGCGCGAGCCGCTGGAAACCGGGCATATCCATATTGCACGCGCTGCGCGGCGGGCTGAGTTTCCAGCACGTTTTCAGCTCATTGCCGCAATGAACCCGTGCCCCTGTGGCTGGCTTGGCCACTCTTCCGGTAAATGTCGTTGCACGCCCGATCAGGTGTCGCGTTATCGCGGCAAACTATCCGGCCCGTTGTTGGATCGAATTGATCTGATGGTGGATGTACCGGCCATTTCCGAAGCGGAATTATCGACGCGAACGATTGGCGAAACATCAACCACGGTGCGTGGTCGAGTGATGGCCGCGCGTGATCGGCAACTGGCGCGGCAGGGCAAGCCTAACGCACAGCTCACGCCGAATGAGATTAGTGAGCACGCCACGCCTGACTTAGCTGGTGCCCAGTTGCTTGCGCAAGCTATGGCGCGGCTGTCGTTGTCCGCGCGTGGTTATCATCGTATTTTGAAAGTGGCACGCAGCATTGCCGATCTTGCCGATGCCGAATCCATCGGCGCGCCGCAGGTGGCCGAAGCCATCCATTACCGCCGTGGGTTGAGTGGACAGGCAGGTTAAACCGAATTAATTTTTACATTCAGGAAGAGAAAAGAAGATGAGTAGACCTGGTAAAAGAAAAGGGCGGCGGCTTTTCTATTCTGGCTGGTTTATGGCGAAGCAGGGGCGCAATCGGCTGTCACCCTGTATGGCGTGGCGGATGCCACGTTTGATGTCATTCATGTAAGCGATGGAAAAACGACAGCGAACAACCCCAGCTTTAACCGCGTTTCCAGCAATGGTTCACGTCTCGGTTTCAAGGGCGCTGAAAACTTGGGCAATGGCTTGACGGCGATATTTCAATTCGAGTCCAGTGCAAATTTCGATAAAGGCGGGGCGCTGGATACCAACCGCGATAATTTCGTGGGGATTGCGAGTAGCTGGGGTGTGGTCGTTCTGGGTAACGCCACCGGCCCCACGCGTGCGCTGGTAGAAGCCGTGGATGTGAATGTGGACAGTGACGGTATTGCCAGCAATCGCGCCATTGTGGGCAAATTGGGCGGGGTGTTCGATGATGGCAGGATCAGAACCGGTACACGCTCGGGCCCTTCGATGTGGGATGTTCGCTTCAAAAACGGGATCGGCTACATGTCACCGGTTTTTGGCGGGTTGCAAGTCATTCTGGCCTGGCAAACGCCGGAAGATAAAATGGAAAACCCCGGTACGCGGTTTCGGCCGATCGCTTTTGATTCCGGGGTGAAGTATGTTAATGGTCGCTGGTTG
Source organism: Rugosibacter sp. (assembly GCA_004322535.1). Classification (GTDB taxonomy): domain Bacteria; phylum Pseudomonadota; class Gammaproteobacteria; order Burkholderiales; family Rhodocyclaceae; genus Rugosibacter. Next base: position 10,707 of record SCUZ01000103.1, on the reverse strand, counting down.
GCAGGTGTCGGGTATGGCAAGCTCTCCGAGCGCAATGAGACCGGTTTCCCCGGCTTTGGCCCAGGTGGGTTGGCCGGGTTGGGGGCTGTGAAAAACTTGATGAATTGCGTTTTGCAGGCAAGTATGAGGGCGACCAGTTCAGTGTGCGTGCCCTCTTTGGACAGGCGACAGCCAAAGGCAGCCTGGGAAAAATCAAGCAAAACACCTGGGGTGTTGGTGCAACGTATCAGGTGATGGCAAACGGCAAATTGACAAGTCAGTATTATCGCTCCCGGGATATTTCCGGCAGCGCGATAGGCGCTACGACATCGCCTTACTTGTCGGGTGAGGACACCGGCGCGAAGTTTTATTCTGTTGGCTTCGAGCATTCGTTGTCCAAGCGTACCCTACTCAAGGCGAATTATGCGGCTTTGTGCAATGATGCAAAAACAGGGACGAATACCAGCGGTCATGGCGGTTATGATTTTGGCAACGGGTATGCCAGTGAAAATTCCGCAGTGACGATCGGAGATGATGTCAGGTTATCCGGCTTTCAGTTTGGCATCAGGCATACTTTCTGAGACCACTCTGACAACGGCTGTCTACAGAAAAGCCGCGCCTGACACCTGTCAGGCGCGGCTTTTTCATGCGCTTTTTTACGCTATCGATGCTTATTTCTTGGTCTGTTTGACATCCTGACAACCGACGGTTGTTTTGGTTTTGTAAGCAGCCAGTGGTGGCGGGCAAACCAGATTCGCCTCAGGGGCAACGATGCCCTTGCCGGCTTTGCAGCGGTAAGCCCCGGTGCGGCTTGGTTTACCCGTCATTTTGTAGCCGGATGGGCAGCTGGGTGCAGCAGCGGCGGCGCTCTGGACAACCACGGTGGCCGTGGCTTCACCAGCACAACGGAAATGCGTGGTAATTTTTTTGCCTTCGGCTTTCACGACATAAGTGCCGGGATGGGCATAGGCCTTGGCGAGCGTGACTGGAAATTTTGCGTCAGAACCATTGATCTTGATCTTATCTCCCGTGCCATCGCCAAATTCAACCGCTAACCCGCAGAGGCTGGGTGCTTCTCCTTCCGCCGCAATGGTGATGGTGACCGCTTGTCCGGCTTGGGCAGGGTTCGGAGTGACGGTGACTGAACCTATGCCGCCACTTTCGGCGAATGCAAGACTGGAGGCAAGACCCAAGGCAAGTGAAACAGAAAGGGTAAGCAGGGTAAACTTGGCTTTCATGGAATGACTCCTCGTTGTTTGGTTGGCTAGGTTAGCTTGTTTTTCTGTAGAGGTGAACCAGATGAAAATGATACGACTGGCGGGCATCGTTGTCAGCATTGGATTGCTGTTGCTGGCAATTCTTGCGGGCGTGCTCTACGTCATGTTCGATGGCGAAAAAATCAAGATGGAGTTAAGCCGTGCAGTTTTTGCCAAGACGCAGCGCGAACTCACCATCACTGGCCCGGTGCAGCTTTCGCTGTGGCCGAACGTTGGCGTCAAGCTTGGTCGCACCACGCTGTCTGAACCGGCAAGCCCGCGCGAATTTCTTGCGCTGGATTCAGCGCGTATTGCTGTGGCAGTCATGCCCTTATTAGCAAAGAAACTGGTGGTGAATGATCTGAAGGCCGACGGTTTAACCGCTATGCTGGTGAAAAGAAAAGATGGCAGTTTGAATATGGCGGATCTCTCCAGCGGCAAGCCAGAAGACAAAAAAGTCGGCGCTGGCGATACGGTGCTGCAGCTTGATGTATCAGGCATTGCGCTAACCAATGCGCATTTGGTATGGCGCGATGAGCAAGCAGGCAGCACGACCACGCTGGCCAACTTGAATATCACCACCGGCCCGGTGTTAGCCGATGGCCAAAAGCAGACATTGACAGTCGACGCGGTTACCTTAAAGGATGTGGAATTCAATCGGCGCGATGAAAACACAGGCAACACGATGGCGCTGGCCGGGCTGTCTTTTTCTGCCGATCATGTGGCGGTAAACAGCATATTAAAAACGCTGGTGGTGGATACAGTGAATCTGAAAAACAAGCAGTTTAGCCAGCACGATGGAAGAACCGGCGAGACAACCCGCCTGGATGACCTCAGCTTTTCAGCCGCTCATGTTGCCGTGGACAGCGGGCGCCAAACCTTGGCCGTGGACAATGTTGCGTTGACCACGCGGGGCAAGCAAGGCAGCAATGCATTTGATATTGATTTAGCCGCGCCGCAACTCACCTTGACGCCAGGCAAGGTGACCGGCAAGACCATCAGTCTCAACGCCAAGCTCAATGGGGGTGGGCGCCAAACCACTGCGAAGATTGCGCTGTCCGGCGTGGAAGGCACGTTAACCGATGTCAAGGTTAGCCGCATGGTGTTAGATGCTGACTCAACCAGTGGTGCTGCGGCACTCAAGATTCATCTGGCGTCGCCTTTGAGCGCTAACATAACAGCGCAAACCGTCACGCTGCAAAAAATTGCAGGCACAGTGGACATGAAAAATCCTGCCATGCCCATGAAGCAGGTGAACTTGCCGCTCAATGGCAGCGCTCAGGTAGATGTGAAAAAACAAAGAGCCGCGATCCGCCTGGCTACTCAATTTGACGAGTCAAAAGTTTTTTTTGAGTCGCAGATCGAACATTTTTCACCGCTGGCTTTGGGTTTTGAGCTCACCATTGATCGTTTGAACGTGGATAAATACTTTCCGCCAAGACCTGCTGTGGCAGTCTCTTCCACCGGCGCGGCCGGCCAGGCCAGTGCAGGGGATGCTCCGCTGGATTTTTCAGCCCTGCGCGGCTTGAGCCTGCATGGCGTTGCGCGCATCGGTTCGCTGCAAGTCAAAAATCTCAAATTTTCCCGGCTCAATGCGACACTCACGGCAGCTAATGGTCGGCTGGATATTGCGCCACTCTCGGCCAATCTTTATGAAGGGTCGATGAGCGGTAGCCTCGCTGTGAACGCAAACGCCAATGGCGTGGCAGTGCGGCAAAAATTGGTGGGGGTGAGTATTACCCCGCTCCTGAAAGATTTAGCCGATAAAGATTTGATTGCAGGCAAAGGTATGGTGACAGTGGACGTCACGGGTCAGGGTGCAAGCGTGTCCGCGCTGAAAAAATCGCTGGCGGGTTCCGCTTCACTGGTGTTACGTGATGGTGCCATCAAGGGCATCAATCTGGCGCAGAGCATGCGCGACATTCAATCCAAGCTCGGAGCCAGGCAGGATGTAACCCAGGTTTCACGCGGAGCGGATAAAACTGATTTTTCGGAATTCAGCGCTTCTTTTCGACTAACAGGCGGAGTGGCGCATAACGAAGATTTGGCCATAAAGTCACCTTTTTTAAGGCTCTCGGGCGCGGGTGATATTGATATTGGCAATAACCGGATTAACTATCTGGCCAAGGTCCGTGTGGTGAATACCAGCGCAGGTCAGGATGGCAAGGAGGCGGATCAGGTCAAGGGTGTGACCGTACCTGTTCGCGTGACGGGCCCGTTGGATACAATCACGTGGAAGATCGAGTTTGCCAGTGCGATCGGTGATTTGCTCAAAGAAAAGGTCCAGGTGCGCATCGACGAGAAAAAACAGGAATTGCAGAAAAAAGTCGATGAAAGAAAACAGGAAATCCAGCAGAAAGCTGCCGATCAATTGAAAGACAAGCTAAAAGGACTTTTTGGCCGATGAATAGTGAACAGAAGATGGACAAAATTTTTACGGCCAATCGTGCCTGGGCCGAACGCGTGCGTACCGAGGACCCTGCTTTTTTTGACAGGCTGGCCCACCTGCAAGCCCCGGAGTATTTATGGATCGGCTGCTCAGACTCGCGGGTACCGGCCAATGAAATCACCGGCCTGTTACCGGGCGAGGTGTTCGTCCACCGCAATATTGCCAACGTGGTGGTGCATACCGATCTGAACTGTCTATCGGTGATTCAGTTTGCGATTGATGTGCTAAAGGTGCGGCACATCATGGTGGTGGGACATTTCGGGTGCGGTGGAGTGCGCGCTGCGCTGGAGAATGCACGGGTTGGGCTGGCTGACAACTGGTTGCGCCATATTCAGGATGTGCGCGATAAACATCAGGAGTTGCTGGATAGCATTGCGGATGAGCATCAGCGCTGGGCATGTCTGTGCGAACTGAATGTGTTGGAGCAAGCCATCAATGTCGCGCGCACGACCCTAGTGCGCGACAGCTGGGCACGTGATCAGGCATTGACGGTGCACGGCTGGATTTACGGCCTGACGGATGGCCTGCTGCGTGATACCGGGTTTATTGTTTCGACAAACGATGAGGTAGACGCGCTGGCCGCGCAATCGCTAGATGCACTGTGTAGCCGTTACGTGCCAAGCTAGCCTCTTGTGACCAGCGCTGCCACCATTACAGGGTATCGGGTGGCGGGGCTGGATTGGCCGCCTGGCGTTGCAAGGCGGCCATTTTGGCGTACTTGGCAAAACTGGTGCCACAGCCGATGAGGATATGCGCCAAGCCCGGCAGCCCGTCAAGAAAGCCGCGCCGGAAAAAATAAAACTTGATGAACCGCACCAGGGGTGAGAGCAGCAAGTGCGTCGCATTGGCACGCTTGCCTTTGGCTAGCGCCGCGTCGGCCGCCAGAGTGCTATAGCGGTTTTGTTTGTCCAGATAGTTTTCCAGTGATTCTGCGGAGTCGTGGAGCAAGTCGCCGGCGAGTGTGCCGACCATTGTTTCCGCAGTACCAGTGAAGCATACTTTTTCGTGCACCACGTCGGCAGACCATTGCGCATGATGCCGGTGAAAGAAGCGCAAACTCCAGTCCGGATAGCCTTCGCCATGGCGTAGATAACGACCCATGAAGCGATTGCATCGGGCAAAGCGATAAGCGTAAAAAGCCGGCTTTGATGATGCAGCGGATATGTCAGCAAGTGCGGCTTTTAGGCTTTGTTGTAAGTGATCACTGACGCGCTCATCAGCATCAATGCAAAGCACCCAATCATGTGCAGCTTCTTCAACGGCAAACTGTTTTTGTGGCCCAAATCCTCGCCAGGGTGTGTGAATAACCCGCGCGCCGTAGCGTTGTGCGATGGCGGTTGTATCATCCGTGCTGCCCGAATCGACAAGCAGAATCTCGTCGCAAAAGGCTACGCTGGCAAGGCAGGCGGCCAGCGAGTGCGCAGCATTTTTGGTGATCAGAACCGCCGATACGGGAATTTTTTCCATGCAAAAGTCTGTGCAGTGCTGCATTAAGATTACTGAAAATGACTGCTGAATTTAGCATGCCAATGCTATTTATGACGGCATAGGGTCGCCACGTATAATCGGTCGATGCGCATTCTTCTTGTTAAAACTTCATCCCTCGGGGATATTATTCACAATTTGCCCGTGGTTTCGGATGTACGCCATGCTTTTCCTGACGCGCAGATTGATTGGCTGGTAGAAGAAGATTTTGCCGATATTCCTTTGCTGCATCCCGGCGTGCGGATGGTGATTCCGGTTGCGCTACGGCGCTGGCGAAAGTCTTTACTCAAGGCTGCCACCTGGCAGGAGATGCGCGAGTTTTATGCTGCCTTGCGGCGTGAAAACTATGATGTCGTGGTGGATACACAAGGCCTGTTCAAAAGCGCACTACTGACGTGTTTGGCACGAGGGAGACGTGCAGGCTATGCGGCCGTTTCAGCTCGTGAGCCTGTCGCCGCATTGCTTTATAACGCTACCTTCACAGTAGCCAAAGATCAGCACGCGGTACGATGCAACCGAAGGCTGGCTGCGGCTGCGCTCGGTTATGCCCTATCCGATGTGTCAGCGCCTGACTATGGCATAGCCGTACCGATAGCATCCACTGCACGCAACACGGCTCTGCTGCTAACAGCCACCTCGCGCGCGGACAAGCTGTGGCCTGAGGCCCATTGGCAGGCGCTGGGCTGTGCTATGGCTGCGCGCGGGCTGATCTGTTTGCTGCCCAGCGGCAATAGCACTGAACGCGCACGGGCTATCCGGCTCGCGCAATTGATCCCGGGCGCAGTTGCCCTGCCACCCTTATCCTTGCGTGAGCTGGCCAGCTACTGCGCTGCTGCGCAGCTGGTTGTTGGCGTGGATACGGGATTGGCGCATCTGGCCGCTGCCGTAGGGCGCCCCACGCTGGCTTTGTTTTGTGCTTCTGACCCTGAGTCAACAGGAGTTTTGGCAGGGGCTGGAGATGTCAATGCAGCCATCAATCTGGGCATGCAAGGCGCGCCGCCCAGCGTGGCGGAAGTGTTGGCCGCAGCGCAGCCATGGCTATGACCTTGCGGCGGTTTATCTACACTTTGGCGGTGCTGGCGCTGCTGCCGTGGGCGGCTATCCACTTGCTCTGGCGTGCCAGACGGCAGAAAGAATATCTACATCACTGGGGTGAGCGCTGGGGTTTTTTCCCGCAGCGCAAACCCAGCCAGCAGTATCTCGCGCCCACGATATGGCTGCACGCCGTCTCGGTGGGCGAAACGCGGGCCGCGCAGCCGCTGGTTGCTGCCTTGTGCGCTCGTTACCCTGATCATCGCGTTTTGTTTACCCACATGACGCCGACCGGGCGTGCGGCTTCTGTTGCCTTGTTTGGCGACACGGTGGAACGCCTTTATCTTCCCTACGATACGCCCTGGGCAATGCGGCGCTTTTTGTGCCATTACCAACCCCGGATCGGCCTGATCATGGAAACCGAGCTATGGCCGAACCTGCTCACCGAATGCCGTGCCGCCGGCGTGCCGGTATATTTGCTCAACGCCCGGTTGTCGGCGCGGTCGGCGCGGCGTTATGGCCGCTGGCCGAATCTCACGCGGCAAGTGCTGCAGTCGCTGAGTGCGATTGGCGCGCAATCGGCGGATGATGCTGCACGCTTGACCAGGCTCGGTGCGGAAAAAATTACGGTCACAGGCAATATTAAATTTGATATTGCTACGCCGCCTGAACAGATGGAACTAGGCCGGGTGTTTCGTGCGCGCATGGGCGCGCGCCCTGTGTGGTTGGCCGCCAGCACGCGTGAGGGAGAAGAGGCGTTGATTCTCGATGCATGGCATTCCGCAATGAATTCGAAGAAAGTCTTGAGTCCGCTTCCGGGCGGCGCTGGTGATACGGCGATGAATAGCCAGAACAAGGCAGTTTCTCCGCTATTGGTCATCGTGCCGCGACATCCGCAGCGCTTTGATGAGGTGGCGCGGCTCGTAACTGACCGAGGCTTGCGTTTGCAGCGGCGCAGTGAAGAGTCGGCTATTGCACCGACAACCCACGTGCTGCTGGGCGACAGCATGGGTGAAATGTTTGCCTGGTATGCCGCTGTGGATGTGGCATTTATCGGCGGCAGCTTGAAGGATTACGGATGCCAGAATTTAATCGAGGCGTGCGCTGTTGGCACCCCGGTGTTGATCGGGCCATCCACCTACAATTTTGCCGAGGCCGCGCGCGAGGCTCTGGCCTGTGGTGCGGCCCATGCAATCACCGATGCGGATGATCTCGTACGCCAGATGGACATGTTGCTGACAGATGTTGCGTACCGTGAGCAAATGAGTCGGGCAGGCCGCGAGTTCGCTGCGCGCCATCGCGGTGCGACCGCACACACACTGGAACTGATCAGCTCGTCAATCAGTTCAACAGTGCGTTGATTGCCTGTACGTCTTCTTCCTTCAGGCTACCGGCAGCTGCCTTCAAACGCAGCAGCGCAAGCAATGTATCCAGCCGCGCTTTGGACAAGCTTTGCTGCGTGGCGTATAGCTGACTTTGCGCATTCAGCACATCGATATTGATACGCACCCCCACGTCATAACCCAGTTTGTTCGAATCGAGAGATGATTGTGACGAGATCAGCGCAGCTTCAAATGCCTGGACCTGAGCCAGTCCGGAAGTCACACCCAGGTAAGCCTGACGGGCACCAAGGGCAGCTTGGCGACGCGTGTTTTCCAGATCAGCGGCAGCCTTTTCCTTGAGGGCGACAGCTTCCCGGTCTCTGGAGGCCACCACGCCACCGGCGTAGATAGGGATTGAGAGTTGCAGGCCGATACTGCTGTTGTCGCTCTCGGCGCCGCCGAAGCCAGGAATTGAACTACTGCCCTGCGCATTCTTGTTGCGGCTGGCGACCAGATCGAGCGTCGGATAATGCCCGGCACGCTGTTTTTCAATCTCGCGGGTGGCAATTTCAAAAGCAGCTTGTGAGGCCAGTACGCCCGGATTGCCGGTTTCAGCCATGGCCACCCACTGATTGATGTCATTCGGTTGTGGGCTCAGCAGCGCCACGCCCGGCTTGAGGTTTTTCAAACTGCTGGACTCTTTGCCGATGACGATGCGCAGTGTCTCCTGCTTGACGGCCAGATCGCTTTGCGCAGCGAGTTCCTGCGCGATGATCAAGTCATAACGTGACTGGGCTTCGTTGGTATCGGTAATGGTTGTGGTACCCACTTCAAAAGTGCGTTTGGCCGCTTCCAGCTGCTCGGCAATTGCCGCCTTTTGCCCTTGTGCCGTAGCCAGCGCATCCTGCGTCAGCAACACGTCGAAATAGGCTTGTGTGACGCGCACGATCAGATCCTGCCGCGCCACACCAAATTGCGCTTCGGCTTGTGCAACGGCGAGTTCCGACTGTGTGTAGGCTACCCAGTTCTGCCAGCGAAACAAGGGCTGTGACAGGCTGGCTGTCCAGCCATTGCTGTTGTATTTGGTGTTGGTCTCGATGCCGTTTGCGCGCGACGTGCGGCTGTCATCATTCCAGGCAGTATTGGCGGTAACGCCGATGGTCGGCAGAAGTCCCGAGCGGCCTTGCGGCAGCTTTTCGCGTCCCGCATCCAGCGCCGCGCGCGCAGCAGCAAACTGTGCGTCATACGTGACCGCATCGTGATAGGCCGACAGTAAATCAGCAGCCCCGGCCCCACTGGTAAATAAACAGCCGATGAGACAAAGGGAAGACGCTGAAGACGCAGAAAATATTTTTTTCATGGGGTACTCCGTTAATACGTTGGCATGGCAGGGTCAACATCGCGTGCCCAGGCAGCTACGCCGCCTTGCAGGTTAACAATGGCACCAAAGCCTACGTTTTCAAGAAACAGCCCGGATTGAAAGCTGCGTGCGCCGTGGTGACAAATCATGACGATATCTGCTGTGCGATCCAGTTCTAAGTAATGTGCAGGCAGCGTGCTCATGGGCATGGAGATCGCCTGCGGGATGCGGCAGGTGGCAAATTCCCATGGCTCACGCACATCCAGCAATACGGGTGGCGTGCGGGTGTTATTGCTTAGCCATTCTTGCAATTGGGAGGCGGTTATCTGATGCATTGTCTGTCTAGTCGGCTTATCTGATGAGTTGCCCGGTTGCTCATGCAAACGTTAATCAACACGAGTCGTGGGATGATGAAACTATTGTTGCTTTAGAAAACGAAACATGGCACGGGTTCTGCCCCGCGAAGAAAGTCGGCATCCGTTTCAAACAATGCGATACGCTCAAAATGATCCCCGATTCGGTGTATCAATGTGGCTTCCAGCGCAGGGCGCATGCCGGTTACTGCAAACAGTCGGCCACCAGGTTTTAATTGATCGAGCAAAACTTTGGGCACGTCAGCAACAGCACCGGATACCATAATGACGTGAAACTGATCCCGAGTTGGGTGTGCCACCAAGCCATCTCCTGTCACCACCTGGACATTGCGCACCCGGGCATGTTCCAGATTAACGCGTGCTGAATCTGCCAGTGCTGGCTCAATTTCGTAGGACAAAACATGGTCCGCATGTGCACCCAGCAATGCTGCCATATAACCTGAGCCGGATCCGATCTCGAGTACCTTTTCGTGACGGCGCATGGCCAATGTCTGCATGGCATGGGCTTCGAGTTCCGGCGGGAGCATGTGCGCGCCATGGCCCAGGGGAATTGCGGTAGCGGCAAATGCCAGATGGCGATAAGCCGGTGGCACAAAGTCTTCGCGTTTTATCTCGGCGAATAAAGTCAGCACATCAGCAGCCAGTATTCGTGCGGGGCGCAATTGCTGTTCGATCATATTGAAACGGGCTTGATTAATATCCATCGTCTGATTTTATCGTATCGGGAGTCGTGAGGCTGCCGGTTCTATCCAGGAGCTCACGGTAAGTTGGTACGGCGGGTTTGCCTACCCGGAATACAGCGGCGTAGAGCGCCGGCAAGAACAGGCAAGTGAGGAAAGTGGCAATGAGCAGACCACCCATGATGGCAATGGCCATTGGCCCCCAGAAATCCTGAAATGCCAGCGGAATCATGGCCAGAACTGCTGCCGCTCCGGTGAGCATGATGGGCCGCAAACGGCGCACGGTGGAATCCACAATGGCTTCCCACGGCGCTTTACCAGCATCTTCATCTTGCCTGATCTGGTCGACGAGAATCACGGCATTGCGCATGATCATGCCCATGAGCGCAATCACGCCGGTTGTGGCGACAAAACCAAATGGTGCTCGAGAGATAATCAATCCCATGGCCACACCGATCATGCCCAATGGCGCCATGGCAATTACCATGAAGCTGCGGCTAATGCTGTTCAGCTGCACCATCAAAAGCGTGAACACAACCACTAGCATCAATGGAACCCCCGCAGCAATCGATTTCTCGGCTTTGACCGACTCCTCAATCGAGCCACCCATCTCGATGCGAAAGCCGGGCGGTAATTTTGCGCGAATGGCATCCAGTTGCGGATTGATGGCCGATGACACGGTAGGAGCTTCAACTTCCCCGCGAATATCGCCGCGTACGCTGATGGTCGGCAGGCGATTACGGCGCCAGATCAGACCTTCTTCAAGCACC
>SCUZ01000102.1 GCA_004322535.1 Rugosibacter sp. | reverse complement strand
ATCAGCGCTTTCGCGGCTGGATGAATATGCGGCCGATGCCTATGCCGCAAAACAAACGGCAGCAAAAGATCTTGTCGCGGCACTGGTTAAGCTTTACCGTGATAATGCTGCGACGCTGACGCCTGACCCGCTCTACTCGTTGTTTCACGATTCGCATCCACCCGCCAGCCAACGGATTGCACGTTTGCAGTCTCTTTGAACAAGAGGGAGTGAATGATGACTGATCTGAGAAATCGCCGCTGTGTGCCTTGCGAAGGTGGCGCTTTGGCTCTGGAGGCTCACTCGGCTGAGCAGTTATTGGCGAAGCTTTCAGGGTGGCAGCTTGAGATGGATTCGCCGTCGCGCATTACTAAAAGCTATCATTTCAAGAATTATCACGAGACGATGGCGTTTGTTGATGCGATAGCCTGGGTGTCTCATCGCGAGGATCATCACCCTGATCTGACCGTTAGCTACAACGCATGCAAAGTGAGCTACACAACGCATGCGATTGGCGGCCTGAGTGAAAACGATTTCATCTGTGCAGCAAAAATTGATGCGTTATTTGAGCTGTAAATTGTGCTGTAATTTATTTTGAGCGAACAGGGCACAATTACCGCTGCTTTTGGTCGGCACTACGAAGTCGAATTCGCCGATGGCCGTTTGGTACAGGGTTTTCCCAAAGGAAAAAAAAGCCCGTATGCGGTGGGGGATATTGTCGAGCTCACGCAGGATGGGCAAATTACCAGCCATTTGCCACGTAAAAATCTGTTGTATCGCAGTGATGCCTATCGGCAAAAACTGATCGCTGCCAATGTCACCCAATTAGTGCTGGTGGTGGCAACCGAGCCTTCGTTCAGCGATTTATTGCTGTCGCGTGCGCTGCTCGCAGCCGAACATGAGGGTTTGCGGCCGCTGATCGTATTGAACAAGTGCGATCTAACTGCTGCATTGCCTGCTGCGCATGATTTGCTCGCGCCTTTTGTGGTACTGGGCTACCCATTGCTAACCCTGTCTGCTGTAGAAGATGCCACGCCGCTATTGCCTTTTTTGGCGGGGGAAACTTCGGTGCTGGTGGGGCAGTCGGGCATGGGTAAATCTACCTTGACCAATGCACTGGTGCCGCATGCCGCCGCCGCCATTCGTGAAATTTCAACGGCATTGGATTCAGGCAAGCACACCACCACTTATGCGCGGCTGTATCACCTGCCTCCGTCATCCGCGGGCGGCAATTTGATCGATTGTCCTGGGGTGCAGGCGTTTGGTCTGGCGCATTTGTCGCCACGGGAAATTGAATCGGGGTTTATCGAATTTCGCTCCTTGATGGGGAAATGTCGCTTTCGTGACTGCAAACATGGTGCCGAACCTGATTGTGCCGTGAAGGCAGCGCTAGCCAGTGGTACGATTCATCCTCGGCGGTTGGCGCACTATCATCAAATCATGAGCGAGACCTCGCTGCGTTAAGCAACACAGCAAAGACGGTATACTTTCAGGTTGTCCGGCAAGATCAAAAGCCGGCATTTATGCAGAGTTTCGGCCTGCGAAGTTTTTTACTAGGAATAAGCTGATGTCAGTTTTAAGTTGGATTGTCACAATGTCGCTAACAGGTGGCGCATTAAGCGTTTTAGCTGCCGCAGTCTTTGCTTTCAAGGCAAAAGCACACTGGGTATCACCTCTTATCAGCTATGCGATTGGCGCGTTGCTGGGGGCGGCCTTTCTTGAGGTTTTGCCCCATGCCATTACGGCGAATGGCGATGCAGTAGGTACAACGGCGACCGTGCTGGGCGGCATCCTGATTTTCTTTGTGCTGGAAAAGCTAGTGCTTTGGCGGCATTGCCACATCGAGTCGTGCGAGGGGCATGAGCCGCATGTGCATGACCATGCAAAAAATCATGATCATCAAAATAATCGCGGTGGTTTGCTGATTATGGTGGGGGATACTTTTCATAATTTTGTTGATGGCATCCTCATTGCCGCAGCCTTCATGGAAGATATTCGCCTGGGGATTATCACGGCATTGGCGATTACTGCACATGAGATTCCGCAAGAAGTCGGTGACTTCATGATCTTGCTGCATTCAGGCTATTCGAAATCGCGGGCGCTGGCGTTTAATTTGTTTTCGAGCTTGGCGACGGTCGTGGGGGCGTTGATGGCCTATGCGGCACTGGGAAAAATGCAAACAGCAGTGCCTGCATTGTTGGCCTTGGCTGCGGCCAGCATGATTTATGTGGCGGTGGCGGATCTTATTCCGGGCTTACACAAGCGAACAGAAATCAAGGCGACAGTGCAGCAAATTTTATTGATCGTGGCCGGCATTGCGACCATCTTTTTGAGTCACCGCATGATCGACCATTTCATGGGATAGCTGGTCCCGTCGTCGTTGCGGGGTGCCCAGGAGCCACAATAGCAACGCCAAGGGCGCCGCGCCATACATAACAAAAGTGAGGATTCCGGCAGTCAGGCTTGGCTCTGTGGCTGCCATGAGCAGCGTGATATACAACCAGCCAATGGCGATGATATACATGGCGCGATTGTAATTAGTTTGGTGGAGTGTTTGCTGCATATTCAGCCATTTTTTCAACATGATTTCTTGACACTGATTATTGTGCGATGCAAAATCAATCCGTTACCCATTCCCATCCATTAAGTGCCTGTTTTCCAAAGATTTCATATTCACTTTTCTTCTTTACAAAGGTTATTGCATGTCATCTGCCGCTGATGCTTTGTTTCAGGGCCCCCAAAAATTTCTTGGTGCACAGTTGCCGCAATCGTTGGCCAAGCTCATGCAAAGTGGCTTTTTAAATGGTGAGATGATGTCTCCCGAAGATCAATTGCTGCGTCAGGCGCTCGTACAGGAATGGCAAGGCAGGCATGTGCAGTTGTGGCAGCAGATGTTGCCTCAGCCTAAGAATCAGTCATTGCCGCCGGTAGTGGACACTTTGGCAGGAGATCGACGTTTTGCTCATCCAGCCTGGAAGGAAAGCCGGGCACACGACTATTTACGCCAGGCCTATTTGCTTAATGCCGAGTATCTACAACGATTCGCCGAGATCGCTTCGGAAGGCCGGGAAAAAAAGAAGGCGGTATTTCTTGTCCGGCAAATTATCGACGCCATGGCACCATCCAACTTTATCGCAACCAATCCGGAGTTCATTCAGACAGCATTGGAAACCCAGGGGGAAAGCATTCGTCAGGGAATACAGAACCTGATTGGCGATCTTGAAAAAGGTCGCATCTCGATGACCGATGAGACGGCGTTTGAGGTGGGCCGTAACTTGGCCATGACACCGGGGGCAGTGATTTATGAGAATGCAGTGATGCAATTGATCCAATATGCGCCGCAGACGAAAGAGGTGGCAGCGCGTCCGTTATTGATTGTTCCCCCATGTATCAACAAGTTTTATATCCTTGATTTGCAACCGGAAAATTCCTTGGTGCGCTATGCCGTGGCGCAGGGCAATACGGTTTTTCTGGTGTCATGGCGAAATGTGAATGCTGATCTGGGACATCTGACGTGGGATGACTACATCGATCAAGGTCCATTGACGGCAATCCGGGTGATGCAGCAGATTCGTGGCGTATCACAGGTGAATGCGCTGGGCTTTTGTGTCGGCGGCACGATACTTACTTCTGCCCTTGCGGTAGCGCGGCAGCGCGGCGAGGATCCGGTGGCATCGCTCACGCTCCTGGCCACCTTGCTCGATTTTTCCGATACTGGCGAGATTGGCTATTTTGTTGACGAGCAGTTAGTGGCAGCGCGCGAAGCGAGTATTGGCAAAGGCGGGTTGTTTCCTGGACGTGAGTTGTCCGCCGTTTTTTCCGGGTTGCGTGCGAACGATTTGATCTGGCAGTATGTGGTGAGCAACTACCTGAAAGGCAGCAAGCCCGTCGCTTTTGATCTTCTGTACTGGAACTCCGACGCGACGAATTTGCCAGGTCCATTTTTGGCGTGGTATCTGCGCCACATGTATCTTGAAAACAGTTTGCGAGTGCCCGGAAAACTTGAAATGTGTGGCGTCAAAGTCGATCTTGGGCGGGTGGATATGCCGGTCTTTATGCTGGCCTGTCGAGAAGATCATATTGTGCCGTGGAAAACATCATATCTCGGGCGTTCTTTGTTGGGCGGCAAAAGCCAGTTTGTTTTGGGTGCCTCGGGGCATATTGCTGGCGTGATTAATCCGTCCGCAAAAAACAAACGGAGTTACTGGACTAATAACCGCAAGGCAAAAAAAGCCGATGCCGATGCTGATGGCTGGCTAGCCACTGCAACGGAAGTTAAAGGCAGTTGGTGGCCGCATTGGGCAGAATGGCTAAGCACCTTTGGTGGGGATAAAATTCCTGCCCCGCTCCGTCTCGGTAGCGCCGACTTTTCCGTGATCGAGACAGCACCCGGACGTTATGTCAGAGAAAAGGCATAATGGTCGGCGGACGCAAGAAAAACAACGAACCCACAACTCAAACATGATTTTCTAAAGGAAAGAGCCATGCAAAAAGTAGCAGTGGTAACCGGCGGTATGGGCGGGCTGGGTGAAGCGATCTGTATCAAGTTGGCGGCGTTGGGGTACAGGGTGGTGACGACCTATAGCCCGAGCAACACGCATGCAGAGACATGGCTACGGTCAATGAGCGATATGGGCTATCAGTTCAAGGCCTATCCGTGTGACGTGAGCGATTTCGATTCAGCCAAACAGTGCATCGATCAAATCACTGCAGACCTAGGCCCGGTGGATGTGCTCGTGAACAATGCCGGGATCACGCGGGACATGACATTCAAGCGCATGAGCAAGGCCGATTGGGATGCGGTAATGCGCACCAATCTTGATTCCGTTTTCAATATGACCAAACAGGTGATGGATGGCATGATGGGGCGCAATTGGGGGCGGGTGATTAATATTTCTTCAGTGAATGGTCAAAAAGGCGCTTTTGGGCAGACGAATTATGCGGCAGCCAAAGCGGGGATGCACGGTTTTACAAAGTCGCTGGCGCTTGAGGTCGCAAAAAAAGGAGTGACGGTTAATACTATTTCTCCAGGATATATCGGAACAAAAATGGTGTTGGCTATTCCGCACGAGGTGTTGGAGAGCAAGATCTTGCCTCAATTGCCGGTTGGTCGCTTAGGCAAACCCGAAGAGGTTGCTGGCCTGGTCGCATATCTGGCCTCTGATGAAGCCGCCTTCGTCACCGGTGCGAATATTTCCATTAACGGTGGTCAGCACATGTATTGAGAAAAAATAAAAAATGGAGCAAAAGCTGCCGCAGGCACAATGTCTGCGCAAAGTTATTTTGAGTGATTCTGTGTCATGGGAGTAGCAGGCGATATGGTTAAGCGGGTCGCGTTGGTAACGGGAGCAATGGGGGGGTTGGGTACGGCAATTTGCAAGGCATTGGCGCAGAATGGTTTCATGGTCGCAGCGAATTGTCTGCCTGATTTCGAGCCCAAAGCTGCATGGCTGGCAAAGACGAAGGCGGAGGGTTTTGATTTTCTTGTGGCTGAGGCCGATGTGACCGACTATGACGCATGTGCCGACATGGTTAGTCAATTGGAAGCAACGGTAGGTCCAGTGGATGTACTGGTTAATAATGCCGGCATAACTCGCGATGCTGTCTTCAAAAAAATGAATAAAGGCCAGTGGGATTCCGTGTTGTCCACCAATCTCGATTCGGTCTTTAACGTAACGCACCATGTATTGACGGGCATGACGGAGCGTGGCTGGGGGCGGGTGATTAATATTTCATCGGTCAATGGCATCAAAGGCCAGTTTGGTCAGGCCAATTATTCTGCGGCCAAGGCCGGTATCCTTGGTTTTACCAAAGCGATTGCGGCTGAAGTTGCGAAAAAAGGGGTCACAGTGAATGCCATTGCGCCGGGGTATGTGGGTACAGATATGGTGATGGCGATCAAACAGGAAGTGCGTGATGAGATCGTTTCCACCATTCCTATGGGGCGCCTGGGCAAGCCGGAGGAAATTGGCGGACTTTGCGCCTATCTGGCGTCAGATATTGCCGGGTACATGACAGGCGCTACGCTGAACATCAATGGGGGTTTGCATTTCAGTTGATCGTTGAGGGTTTAAAATCAAGGCAGACTCGCACTAGCGGAGATTTAATACGCTCGCTGAGAAGGAGTTCAATCGGGGAGGAGTGGCATGGCCGAACAGAATCGCATCATCAAGAAGTACCCTAACCGGCGGTTGTATGACACCCGTACCAGTGCTTACATTACGTTAGTGGATGTCAAAGGGCTGGTGTTGGCACATGAAGAATTTCAAGTGGTGGATGCGAAAACAGATGAAGACTTGACCCGGGCGATTTTGTTGCAAATCATTCTTGAGGAAGAAGCAAGCGGTGCACCGATGTTTTCATCCGAAATGCTGTCGCAGATGATTCGTTTCTATGGCAGTGCCATGCAGAGCATGATGGGCCGTTATCTGGATAGCAATATGAAGGCATTCGTTGATATGCAAGCCAAGCTATCAAAACAGGCTGTGCCGCCGTTTGGCGCTCCAGGGTTGGGGACTCCGGATATGTGGAATCAGTTCCTGAATTTTCAGGGGCCGGCCATGCAAAGCATGATGAGTGCCTACGTTGAGCAGTCGCAACAATTATTCCAGCAGATACAAGACAGAATGAAAGAGAAGACACGAAAAATATTTCCCGATGCAACCGAGAATGCTGCACCTAAATCAGGTGGAGCGTCCGGTAAGGCGTCTGGTAGAACCAAGCCAAAATAAAAAGTCATCTAACTAAATTATTTATGAGAAAAAGCAAGATTAGTGTGCCATCCGTTGGCTTTGTTTCGCTCGGCTGCCCAAAGGCGGCCTCAGACGCTGAGCAGATACTTACCCGATTGCGCGCCGAAGGTTATTCCATTTCAGGCAGTTACAAGGGCGCTGATCTAGTCGTAGTCAACACCTGTGGCTTTATTGATGCGGCGGTGGAAGAATCGCTCGATGCCATTGGCGAAGCGATGGCCGAGAACGGCAAGGTCATTGTGACTGGATGTCTCGGCGCGAAAAAAGATGCGGCGGGCAATGATATTGTGCGTGTTGCACACCCTAACGTGCTGGCTGTTACCGGGCCGCATGCCCTGCAAGAAGTGATGGAAGCAGTGCATCAGCATTTGCCGCCATTGCATGATCCGTTTGTCGATCTCGTTCCGCCCCAAGGCATCCGGCTGACGCCCGACCACTATGCGTATTTGAAGATTTCTGAAGGCTGCAATCATCGTTGCACTTTTTGCATCATTCCTTCCCTGCGGGGTGATTTGGTGTCGCGTCCCATTGGTGATGTGCTGCGTGAAGCAGAAATTCTGGCTAAAGCCGGCGTGCGCGAACTGCTGGTTATTTCTCAAGATACCAGCGCCTATGGGGTGGATACAAAATACCGTACAGGTTTTTGGGGTGGCAAGCCCGTGAAGACTAAGCTTTATGATCTGTGTGAACAACTTGGCGAGCTAGGGCTTTGGGTACGCTTGCATTACGTTTATCCGTATCCCAATGTTGACGATCTCATGCCGCTCATGGCCGCAGGAAAAGTTTTGCCTTATCTCGATATTCCGTTTCAGCATGCCAGTCCGCGTATTCTGAAATTGATGAAGCGCCCGGCGTCTGCTGAAAAGGTTCTGGAGCGCATCAAGGCTTGGCGGGAAGTGGTGCCTGATTTGACCATACGCAGTACGTTTATCACTGGCTTTCCGGGTGAAACGGAAGCCGAGTTCAACTCACTACTTGATTTCCTAGATGAAGCGCAGTTGGATCGCGTAGGGGCTTTCGCCTATTCACCCGTCGATGGCGCCACTGCCAATGAACTGCCGGATGCTTTGCCCGAGAATGTGCGTGAGGCGCGTAAGGCAACATTTTTGCGTCATCAGGAAGATATTTCCACGAAGCGACTGGAAAGAAAAATTGGCCGTCGTATAAAAGTGCTGGTGGATGAAATAGATGAAGACGGTGCGATTGCGCGCTCTGAAGGCGATGCGCCGGATATTGATGGCCTCGTGTACATCGTGGATGGACACAATCTGATGGTAGGCGATTTCGCCGAAGTGATGGTGACCGATTGTGATGTGCATGATCTGTATGCGACGCTGCAGTGAATACACAGCAGGCTGGATTGTTAGACAAGTTACGCCGTATCACCAGCGCCGGCGCGGTGCGTCCCTTCGGGAACTTTGTTTTAACTGAGGCCGTCGATCTCGCCCCTTTTTGCACCGATTGGCGCGGCCGCTACACAGGCCAGCCGCTGTGCGTTGTATTGCCAAGCGATACGGAGGCTGTAGCTGCCGTAGTAAGCGCGTGCGCCGCAGCGGGTGTGCCGGTCGTGCCGCAAGGGGGCAACACCGGTTTATGTGGGGGTGCCACACCCATCGGTGGTGAGGTGCTGATTAGTCTGCGGCGGTTAAATCGTATTCGTTCTGTTGATGCCGACAACAACGCAATCACTGTGGAAGCAGGGTGTACGCTGCAGGCCGTGCAGGAGGCTGCAACATCGGTTGATCGCTTGTTTCCGTTGTCCTTGGCCGCTGAAGGCAGTGCCACAATCGGTGGTAATCTTTCTACCAACGCCGGTGGCGTTCAGGTATTGCGTTATGGCAATGCGCGAGAGCTGACCCTGGGGCTGGAAGTGGTGCTGGCGGATGGCAGTATTTGGCATGGATTGCGTGCCCTGCGTAAAGATAATACCGGCTACGATCTCAAACACTTATTCATTGGCGCCGAAGGCACCCTGGGACTGATCACTGCTGCCACACTGAAGCTCTTTCCGCAGCCACGGGAAACAGTGACCGCTTGGGTAGTCGTTACTGACCCCTTAGCGGCTGTGCGTTTGCTGGGGAACTTACGTGCTGTTGCCGGCGACAATGTAACGGCGTTTGAATTGATTGATCGAGCGTCTCTTGCGCTAGTGTTGCAGCATATGGAGAAGGCGCGTGCGCCATTGCAAGCCAAGCACGACTGGTATGTGCTGATTGAGCTTTCAGGCGCACAATATCAGTTGCACGATATTCTTGAACAGACCTTGCAAGAAGGCGTTGGCAGCGGACAGGTCATTGATGCCGTGATAGCCAAGAGCGAAGTGCAAAGCCTTGAACTATGGGCATTACGTGAAAATATTTCTGAAGCGCAGAAGCTTGAAGGCATTTCCATCAAGCATGATATTGGGCTGCCTGTCTCGCGTATTGATGAGTTTATTCAACGCGCAGGTACGGCGTTAAAAGCCATTTCACCTGACGTGCGCATTGTTTGCTTTGGGCATGTGGGCGATGGAAATCTGCATTACAACCTCTCTAAAGTGGATGCGCTATCCAATGAAGATTTCATTGCGCAGACCCCAGTGATAAACCGGATCGTGTATGATTTGGTCTGTGAATTAGGCGGCTCTATTTCAGCGGAACACGGCTTGGGGCAGTTGAAACGCAATGAAGTTTTACAGTACAAAAGCATGACTGAAATGAATCTTATGCGCAGTGTAAAAGCTGCATTGGATCCACAAGGTTTGATGAATCCCGGCAAGCTGTTGTAACACGTCAAGTAAGGTTTGATAAATTTTGATCGAATTTTTATCGAATGCTTTACATGACCTGTTTGTGCCCCTATAATCCGCGCTCTCTTGTGGGGGTATAGCTCAGCTGGGAGAGCGCTTGCATGGCATGCAAGAGGTCCGCGGTTCGATCCCGCGTACCTCCACCAAGGACGTGTCCCTATCGTCTAGAGGCCTAGGACATCACCCTTTCACGGTGAGTACGGGGGTTCGAATCCCCCTGGGGACGCCACTATCTCCTGCATCTTGAATACAAGATGCAGGTTGTGTAGGTTGGTATCGTGGTACAGCGATTTAATTAAATAGCCTCATGGCGATTTAATTCGCGTGCTTGGCGAATAAAACGGATCAGATCCTATCGCTCTTGTCACAAAGTGGTTTCTAAATCCTGCTCTCTCTTTAAGAGGCGACAGACTCTTTAATTCCACTTGATAGGCCCGCATTCCAGACTTTGACTACTAATAAAAAATCGGTGCTGATGATACGGCATGTTTATCTAAGTCCGTGGCTTGATAACTTATTTGCGTGCCTTACCAAGGGGCCACTTTCAGTTGGTTATCTTTGGCAAAGTTAACCAAAAACGTATAGGCCATAGGTTCAGTAGCGTAAAGATCCGCATTCACAAAAACACTTTTATGTCCTTCATGTGTGCCTGGTTGCACATAGGGAGAATAAGCCATGCGCCGCTCTGCGCCAAAAGCCGACATCACGCCACAAATACGCTCTGCCCAGTCACTTGGTCGAAAGGGCTGGCCCCCAAGAGTCACGCCAATAATGATGAAATTTTCCGCTTGGAAGAGCGCCATAAAATTACAGTGAAAAAGTATGGATACTTGCCGCCAGTCTGCAGACAGCTGCTGAAAATGCGCAATAAGGATAATGAATCAGACATAACAAAATTATTCTTACGCATTTTTGCAAGACCAGGTGTCAATACTACTGCCATTGCTCACCTGATGCAATTTATAGCCTTATTCACTGAGGCGTGGCCTACGCGAAGTCCGACTGACTAGAGGGTGTATCAACAGGCGCTAAGGTAGTCAGGCAGGGCAAGTGTGGGAATTACCATCGCTACGACAGGTCTGATAATTTTTATTACAGCTAGAGCCTGATACTCGAATTGGATTTTCTTTTTTTTCGATGAGCGTGGTTGCTCATTTCAACAATAACAGCTCGTTTTTGATAGCCTATGGGGGTTGCTGCCACAATATGCAATCCGGCCTTGGATGCTTTGCGTTGCAAGGTAAGTCTAGTTAACAACCAAAGGCTGCCAAGAAGGCAGGTCAGCATGCCAATGAGCGCAAAAAATATTTGCACTTGACTGTTATGGATAGCAGACATGGCCCCGTGCGCAGAAGCTTCTGCGACAAGCACTAAAAGAATAAAAGAAAAAGCGATCAATTTTTGCATGGAAATCAAAACCCCACCACTGCCCGATTGCAGTAAAAAGGCTGATGCAAGTGTAAGTTGCCTGCTGATAAAAAAAGCGATGAAGAAAAGGGCAAAAGTGGCGACATTTCAGACGTTTAGTTGATGATTGAGGTTAGTGGCTGATGAGGAAATCCATAGAATATCCAGGTGGTTCGTGCCAGCTTTGTATTTGAATTAATCAAGATAAAGCCTTCTGTTGAGCCCCTGTCTTATAATCAACGTCCCTTATTGATTTTTCTTTGCCACCTGTGAATCCGGATCTCGCTCGGTTGCAGCCTTACCCGTTTGAAAGGCTGCGTCAATTGTGCCTTGGCGTGTCACCAGCACCGACTTTTCGCGAAATTCGACTTTCGATCGGCGAACCGCAGCACGCCACACCCCTTCTCATTCAGCAGGCGCTGGCCGAACATCTTGCCGGATTGGCGCAATACCCAAATACGCAAGGCACGCGCGGCGTGCGTGAGGCGATCGGGCAATGGATTGCGCGTCGGTATGCTGTGCCTCTTTTGGATGTAGAGACTCAAGTGCTACCCGTGAATGGCTCGCGCGAGGCACTGTTTGCATTTGCCCAGACGGTTATTGACCGCACGCGTCCTCGGGCAAAAGTCGTTTGTCCGAATCCGTTTTATCAAATTTATGAAGGTGCCGCTTTGTTAGCGGGCGCCGAGCCGATTTATCTGAACACTTTGCCGGAAAATGGCTTCGCTATGGACTGGACTGCGCTTGCGGAGCCGGTCTGGCGTGATGTGCAGCTGGTTTATGTATGCTCGCCCGCCAATCCGACTGGCAACGTGATGACGCTGGAGTCGTGGCGCGCGCTGTTTGCTCTCGCGGATAGTCATGATTTTGTGATTGCATCTGACGAGTGTTATTCCGAAATCTATGGTGATGAAAATGCGCCTCCCCTAGGTGCATTGACCGCAGCTAAACAACTAGGGCGTGACGACTATCGCCATCTGGTTGTTTTCTCGAGTTTATCCAAGCGATCAAATGTTCCCGGGTTACGCTCGGGATTTGTCGCTGGTGACGCTGAAGTTCTGAAGAAGTTTTTACTTTATCGTACCTACCATGGCGGCGCGATGAATCCGGCGGTGCAAGCGGCGAGTATCGCGGCCTGGAATGATGAAGCGCATGTACAAGATAACCGGCGTCGG
Source organism: Rugosibacter sp. (assembly GCA_004322535.1). GTDB lineage: Bacteria > Pseudomonadota > Gammaproteobacteria > Burkholderiales > Rhodocyclaceae > Rugosibacter. The sequence continues at coordinate 6,436 of SCUZ01000102.1, read as the reverse complement.
TATGCGGAAAAATTTGCAGCGGTTACGCCACTTATCGCGCGCCATTTGCCTTGTACCATTCCCGATGCCGGTTTTTATCTGTGGGCGAAAACTCCGATCGCGGACACTGAATTTGCGCGCCAGCTTTTGCAGCAGAAAAATGTTGCAGTGCTGCCCGGCAGTTACCTTGGAAGGGTTGCTGATGGTATCAATCCGGGCGAAAATTTTATTCGCCTGGCACTCGTGACCAGCCTGGAAGACTGCATCGAGGCTGCGCATCGCATTAACGATTTTTGTCTCTCTTTGTGAAAGAAAAACATATGAACAAACCGCTGAATGATTTACAACCGATTATCGAACAGGCGTGGGAAAATCGCGCCAATTTGAAACCGGGCACTGCGCTTGCACGCGTTGGCGAAGCTGTTGCACATGTGTTGGGCGAGTTGGATAGCGGAGTATTGCGCGTTGCCGAGAAGATCAATGGCGATTGGATAACGCATCAGTGGATAAAAAAAGCGGTGCTGCTTTCTTTTCGCCTGGAAGATAATGTGCTCATGGAGAATGGCCCGATGCGCTATTTCGACAAGGTGCCGACGAAATTTTCTCATTACGATACGCATCAATTTGAAAAGGGGGGGTTTCGCGTTGTGCCACCAGCGGTTGCTCGTCGCGGCAGCTTTATTGGCAAGAATGTGGTACTCATGCCCAGCTACGTCAATATTGGGGCCTATGTTGATGAAGGCACGATGGTGGATACCTGGGCAACCGTCGGTTCATGCGCACAAATAGGTAAAAATGTCCATCTTTCCGGCGGTGTGGGGATTGGTGGCGTGCTTGAGCCTTTGCAGGCTAATCCGACTATTATTGGTGATAATTGCTTTATCGGCGCGCGCTCTGAAGTTGTTGAAGGTGTCATCGTTGAAGATAATTGCGTTATCTCCATGGGCGTGTATATCAGCCAGAGCACGAAAATTTATGACCGTGCCACGGGCGAAGTAACTTATGGGCGTGTGCCTGAAGGATCCGTCGTGGTGAGTGGCAATTTGCCGTCTGCTGATGGGAAGTACAGTCTGTATTGTGCGGTGATTGTTAAAAGAGTTGATGCACAAACGCTTGCCAAGACTAGCATTAACGAACTTTTACGCGACTAACACCAGTACGATAAAGGGGGAATTATGAGCACGATGAACAAGCTGTTTAGGTTGATGGTCGCCAAAAAAGCATCTGACTTGTTTGTCTCCTGCGGGGCACCGATCACTATCAAGATCAATGGCAATGCCATGTCAGTTAATGCAACGGTGATTGATTCGGCCACTATCCGTACTTTATTAATGGAAGTCTTGACGACAGAACAAATCGAGACGCTTGACAAGGAACGGGAGCTAAATGTTCGCCATCCATTGCGCGACGTGGGGGTGTTCCGTATTTCCTGCTTTTATCAACGTGGTACACCGGCCATGGTGGTGCGCTACATTCCGATTGATGTGCCGAACATCGATACGTTAGGGCTGCCGGATGTTTTAAAAGACATTGTTATGGAAAAGCGTGGTCTGGTACTCATTGTCGGCGCGACTGGATCGGGTAAATCGACAACGCTCACTTCGATGCTGGATTATCGGAACGAAAATCGAAGCGGCCATATTCTTACCTTGGAAGATCCGGTCGAGTTTCTGTTTCGCAACAAGAAATCGATCGTTAATCAGCGCGAAGTCGGTTCAGATACCTTGTCTTTTCAAACCGCGTTAAAAAATGCGTTGCGCCAAGCGCCGGATGTTATTTTCATCGGAGAGATTCGTGACAAGGAAACCATGAGCCAGGCGGTAGCTTATGCACAGTCTGGTCATCTGTGTATTGCCACGCTGCATGCTAATAACAGTTATCACGCGATGAGCCGGATCATCAGCTTCTATCCGCTGGAAAATCGACCCGCATTACTTGCTGATCTTGCCGTGTCGTTAAAGTCTGTTGTCTCTCAACGTTTGGTTAAAAAGCCGGATGGGAGCCGCACGCCGGCGGCGGAAGTGTTGCTTAATTCTCGCTACATTGCCGAGCTGATCGAAAAAGGCGACTTGAACGAGATCAAAGACGCCATGGAAAAAAGCATGGTGCCGGGAAGCCAGACCTTTGAGCAGTGCCTGTTCGCACTTTACAAAAGCAATACCATCACTCTGGATGAAGCGCTTGCCAATGCAGATTCAGCTAATAATTTGCAGTGGTTGATCAACAATGCGACGGTAGTTATCGATGCACCTGTCGCCAGTCAGATGGCTGAGGAAGTAACACGATCGCTGGCTCCCAATACATCATTTAGCGAGTTCACGCTCAAACTGGATGCGGAGAGCTAATGCCGGTTCTTGAAAAAGTTCAGGCGTTGATTGCCTGTGCCTCGATTACCCCTGAAGATGCTGGCTGTCTTGATCTGATTGCCGCGTGGTTAATGCCGCTCGGTTTTTCTATCGAGCGAATGGATCACGGTGGAGTGTCTAATTTATGGGCCAAACGCCGTGGCAGTCATCCGCAAGGCAAAATTATTTGTTTTGCCGGGCACACCGATGTGGTACCAACGGGCCCGCTTGAAAAATGGACGTCTCCCCCGTTTACGCCCGAGATTCGCGATGGCTATCTTTATGGGCGTGGCGCAGCGGATATGAAGAGTTCGATTGCCGCATGCATTATTGCGATTGAGCGATTACTGGCGCGCCGTACCACCAGCGCCGACTCTTTGGCCTTGCTGCTGACTTCAGATGAAGAAGGCGATGCGATCAATGGCACTGTGCGGGTTGTCGAGACGCTCAAGGCGCGCGGTGAGACGATTGATTACTGCATTGTTGGCGAACCCACCTGCGTTGATCAACTGGGTGACATTGTCAAAAATGGTCGGCGTGGATCGCTCTCGGCCAAACTGACGGTGAAAGGGGTACAGGGGCATGTAGCCTATTCGCATCTCGTGAAAAATCCCGTGCACCTGGCAGCACCTGCGTTGGCCGAACTTGTTGCAATGACATGGGATGAGGGCAACGAAGATTTTCCACCCACCAGTTTACAGGTTTCCAATGCGCATGCCGGGACCGGTGCAGGCAACGTCAGCCCCGGCACTTTCGATCTATTGTTCAATTTTCGCTTTTCTACCGCCAGTACAGCCGAAGGCTTGCAGGCTCGCATACATGAAATACTTGATCGGCATGGTTTAACGTATGACATTCACTGGACGTTGGGTGCCAAGCCATTTCTCACCTTGCGCGGTCCGCTGTGTGCCGCGATATCGGAATCCATTACACAGGTGACCGGGGTTACGCCAGTGCTGGCGACAACCGGGGGTACATCTGATGGCCGATTCATTGCGGATATATGCAGTCAACTTGTCGAATTCGGGCCGACCAATGAAAGCATCCACAAGATTGATGAGCGCATTGCCGTTGCAGAACTTGAGCACTTGGCCCAGATTTATGAAGGTACTTTTGATCGGTTGTTGTCATGATGACACCCGTAGATGAGCTGATTACGCTGCGCGACTGGTTGCGCTGGACCATGAGCCGATTTAGCGAAGCGGATCTTTTTTTTGGTCATGGCACTGACAATGCATGGGATGAAGCCATCTGGTTGTTGCTCGCCACCCTTAAATTACCGCAGGATCGTCTGGAACCCTTTCTGGACGCACGGCTGACCAGGGCAGAGCGACTGGCGGTTTGGAATGCGCTGCAACAACGTATCGCGCGCCGCTTGCCTACGGCGTATATCGTGCAAGAAGCCTGGCTAGGGACTTTTCGTTTTTATGTGGATGAACGTGTTATTGTGCCGCGTTCTTATTTTGCCGAACTGCTCGAGGATGGCCTGGCACCTTGGGTAGATAATCCGGAAAAAATAACCAGCGCGCTTGACTTATGTACGGGATCCGGTTGTTTGGCCATTCTGATGGCGCATACGTTTCCTCATGCGCAAATTGATGCCATTGATCTATCCCCTGAAGCGCTTGCCGTGGCTCGACGCAATATCGCCGATTATGGTTTGCCAGACAATGTGCAAGCCATTGAGTCTGACTTGTTTGCAGCCATTCCCGGGAAACGGTATGACTTTATTTTAAGCAACCCACCCTATGTGACTGCTGCTGCCATGGCGGCCTTGCCAGCAGAATATCGCCATGAACCTGCGTTGGCGCTGGCTGCTGGCCATGATGGCCTGGATGTGGTGCGGCGGATTTTGAGTGAAGCCGCAAATCATTTGAACCCCGATGGTTTTATTGCGATCGAGGTGGGACACAATCGCGAGCAGGTAGAAACAGCTTTTCCTGATTTATCTGCTATCTGGCTGGATACGGCATCCAGTTCTGAAAAGATTTTTCTTGTGAGCCATGAGATCTTGTGCGAATACGCTTCTATTCATGGAATGACGCATTAGTCGCGCAATGCCATCAGCGTGTTGGATAAAAAATCACGGCGGTAGAGCACAAGAGTGATTGCCGTGGTCATCAGAATAAAAAGCCAAGGTTGAATAAACCAGCACAGGGTAGCCAGGCCAAAATAGTAGGCTCTGATGGCACGATTGAATTCGTCACCTGACAATGTATTAACTACTCCCATACGACGGCTGAATTTTTCAATTTCGGGCGCGGGTGCTGAAATTGGCGGCGCAGCGCCAATCAGAATGGAAAGTAAGTTCAGCTGCCTGAGCGACCAGGTAAATTTGAAATAAGCAAAAATGAAAATACCCAGCAAGAGCAGTAATTTAAGTTCCCACAGCGCGCGGCCTGCGGTGTGGGTAAATGGCAAAATATCTGTCGCTGACATTGCCTTGTCCAGTGTACCCATGACCGCCATCAGGCCGGCAATGATATAGATCGTGGTATTGGCATAAAACGATACGCTGGTCATCAGATTACCCACCAATGCCGAATCAACAATGCGAATTTCTCGCGTTAACATCTGTTTTGCCCAGTCAAGGCGATACGCATGGGAAACCCCGACCAGTCCTTGATGCGCTAGCGTGCTTTTTTCAGAAAAAAAACTATAGCCAACCCAGCAGATAAAAAACCATCCCAGCGCAATGCAGTCAAGGAGCGATAGCTCATGAAGCAAAGTAGTGGTCATGCGAGGCTCAATTTAGTCGATCGAGGGGAGGTCATCGTTGAAAAGTGCGTCGATAAATCCAAAGCGCGTCAAATCCCTTATTCGTCTGGGATACAGTATGCCATCAAGATGATCAACCTCATGTTGTACAACGCGTGCGTGAAAACCATCAACTTCTCGCTCAAAAAAATGTCCTTCTTCAGTGTAGCCGGAATAATGAAGTTGCTTCCAGCGCGGCACGATGCCGCGTAATCCAGGGACCGAAAGGCAGCCTTCCCAGCCGTCTTCTTCCTCGCTTGAACGGGGCGTTAATGTGGGGTTGATGAGCACCGTATCAGGAATACTCGGAGCTCCAGGGTAACGCGGGCTGGGTTGACCGCCAAAGATCACGACGCGTAAGTTCACCCCAATTTGTGGGGCGGCGATACCTGCGCCATCGTGATGAGCCATCGTGTCTCGCATGTCCTGCAATAACATCGCAAGGTCTTGCGTGTGAAATGACGTGACAGGTTCGGCGATGCGTAAAAGCCGTGGATCGCCCATGTGCAGCACCGGCTTGATCATGCTTCGCACAGGTGCGCAATGAGGCGGCGCACGCGATCCATCGATGTATGCAGCATGCTTTCAAGGTGGTCAAACTGTATGCCATGCGTAGAGTCGCCTCGCCCTGCGGCCCAATTGGCAACAACACATAGTGCGGCATAGGGTAGCTCCAGCTCCTTTGCCAGCCCGGCTTCTGGCATGCCCGTCATCCCGACAATATCGGCGCCGTCTTGCGAGAGCCGATTAATTTCAGCGACTGTTTCCAGGCGTGGCCCCTGCGTTGCTGCATAAATCCCGCCATTTATCACGGGCTCACGTGTTTGCCGGGCTGCGTTGAGTAAAATCTGGCGGACATTCTCTGTATAGGGTTCTGTAAAGTCGATATGTTTGACCGGACCATCCGTGCCCGATTGAAATGTCATTTCACGGCCCCAGGTGTAATCAATCATTTGATGCGGAACAACCAAAGTGCCTGGCGCCATGTCTGGATGAATGCCGCCAACCGATGCGACTGAAATAATCTGGCTCACCCCGATACTGTGCAATGCCGAAAGATTGGCGCGGTAATTCACCAGATGGGGGGGGATGGTATGGCCATAGCCATGCCGCGCGATAAAAACAACCTCTTGGCAGCCGATACGACCAAAGGTGAAGGGCCCTGATGGCTCACCATAGGCGGTGCGGATAATTTCGCGGTGAGAGACACCTAAATTCGCTAACTGCGTCAAGCCACTGCCACCGATGATACCAAGCATCAAAATCTCCTGAAAATTCAAGCAGAAAAGCTGCGAACACTAAGTTTTAACATGGTAGAATGCGCGCCTTTTCCGCACCGCAACATTACGCGATCC
>SCUZ01000101.1 GCA_004322535.1 Rugosibacter sp. | reverse complement strand
ACTTCACCGTGCGAGAAAGTAGGTCAACGCCAGACTCCCCTTGTAAAACCCCCTCAAGCCCATAACTTGAGGGGGTTTTTTTATGTGCGAGTCGGGAGGCTTGTGCAGTTTCTGTTCCCATTTAAAAAAGAATTTCTGGTACAGGCGGATGATAAATACATTAAAAATGATGCTAGATTTGCTCTGTTTCCCTAGTATTTATTCGATATAACTCACTTATTTGAACTTTGGGTTTCATATTCCCGTGTCCTCACTTTCGCATTTATTATTACCGGCCATTTTAGGTTTTTTGTACCTGACACTATGGAGTGAAGCTAGCTCTGTAGCTGGTAAGGCCTTTTTTCTTGTCCATATTGGCTTATTTATACTTTGGCAGCCTTTTGTCGGAAAAAGTTATCGAATTTCATTTTTGACAGCAGTCCTTGGATTAGTCATTTTAGCGACAACGCTTATTTGGCTTGATGGGTGGGTGCTTGTGTTATGGATCATTATTTTGATCTCAATCATAGGTGGCAAAGCTCCCCTTTTCGGAGAGCAGAGATTACGTCTTGCAAATCTCTATTGCTTTTCATCTCTACTCGTCGCCCTACTTTTAATTGCGGTTCCATCTGCCTTGCCGATTGCAAAGCTACCAGAGATGTTAGGGTGGCTTGGGCATGCCGGAACACTGGCACCTATATTTTTGATGCTTCCTTTGCTTAAACCGAGTGACCTAAATCGAGATGACAACGTAGTTGATTTCATCAACAGCCTCATCGTTATGTTGACTCTCGCTTTACTAGTGTTCGGCAGTTTAGTGTTAATGCTACTTGTGGGCAGTTCATATGTTAAAGCATTGCTTCAGTCGATTGTCATTATTGCTATTGTTCTGTTGATGCTAGGCTGGGCATGGAATCCCCGTGCAGGGTTTACAGGATTGGGAAACTTGTTTTCCCGGTATCTCATGTCGATTGGATTACCAATGGATCAGTGGCTAGCAATGCTGACTGATTTAGCTTTTCAAGAAGACAATCCTGAGATTTTTCTAGAAAAAGCATGTTGCAATATGGCGCAACATTTACCTTGGGTGCTTGGCATCACTTGGGAAACTGACAAGGGGTCGGGTCAGTATGGCATTACAAATGGCTACTGCTCTGTATTCAAATATGAAGAACTGACACTGCATCTTTATACCCAATATCAATTGACAACAACGCTGCATTTCCATTTCAATTTACCCACCCGGTTGCTCCTCAAGTTTTATAACGATAAAAAAAGAGATGCTGTTCTCAAAAAACTGTCGCACATGCAAGCGATACATGAGACGGGTGCAAGACTGACACATGATATTAAAAATATTTTACAAACGTTAAACGCGCTATGTGCTGCGGTGAATGAGCCACAGGCAACATCTTCTGAAGCTTATCAAGCGCTTTTACGCCGTCAATTGCCGGCTATATCAAATAGATTGGCGGAAACCATTGATAAGTTAAAGGCCCCACAAGAAAGTAAGAAAATAAAGTTGTCATCTGCCCAAGATTGGGTAAATAATTTCCAGCAAAGAGTCGTAGGAAACCATTGGATATCTATGGATGCATCAGCTGTGAATGGAGACTTGCCAGAAGATCTTTTTTCAACTGTAACTGAAAATTTAATACAGAACGCTGAGGATAAGCATCAACGAGAGCCAGGGCTATTGGTCACCGTACGAATCTCAACCAGTGATCAAGGTACGACACTTGAGCTAAGTGACAATGGGGCGAAAATTGAAGAGAAAATTCTAAAGGATTTGTTTGCTCGACCCGTTCCATCCAGCAAGGGATTGGGTATAGGCCTGATGCAGGCGGCTCAGTATGCCGAGACTATGGGTTACAAATTGACACTTGCAGAAAACCGAATGGGTCGCGTTGCTTTTCGTCTCGCACCAGCATCCGACTATCTGCATGTCCCTTAAAAATCCTGCAACACAAGTAATCGTGCTTTGGTGTTGCCGATGGAGAAGATGAGTTGGGTTATTGCTTATTCGTTAATGGTTTTTCGTCCTATTAGTCTATAGATATCAACAATTCCTTTTCCCTTAAGCGGGGTGCTTTGTGGGCCTTCAAATGCGAATGCTCTGGCTATTCTTCGATAGGTTGTCGCATCGCATTGAATCATGCCTGATAGTCCTTCAGCGGTTATGCGGCTAGCGATATTGACGGTATCACCCCAGAGGTCATAAATAAATTTCTTTTTCCCGACTACACCAGCGATTAGGGGGCCTGTGCCAATACCAATTCGTATTCCAAGACCTAGTGGGTTAACGCCAAAGTTTTGGTTTAACGTAGCATTCATTTCAATGGCCATATCGGCGATTGCATGTGCGTAGTCTGGGCAATTGTTATCAAGGCCGCCAGCAATCATGTAAGCATCACCAATTGTTTTAATCTTTTCAAGGCCATATTTTTCTGCTAGCTCGTCGAAGGCAGAAAAAATTTGATTAAGCGTAGTAAATACTTGGTTAGGGGAAAGGCTTGCGGCAAGTTGAGTAAAATTGACAATATCAGCGAACATCACCGTGACATCTGCAAAACCATCGGCAATTGTTTGATTCGTGTTCTGTAAACGATGGGCTATAGGTGCTGGCAATATGTTCAACAACAGGTTTTCTGCTCGATCTTGTTGAACTAGTAGTTGCACACAGGTTTCTTCCAGTCTTTTTTGCATTTTGCGTTTTTCAAGTATGGAGTAACGCAATAACAAATAAATACTTGCTGCTACAGCAATAAAATTAATAGCGAAAAATACTAGGCTCGTGCGGATGGGGACGATGTCATTTTTAGCCGAGAAAATCGGATCGGCTAAATAGTAGTCCATCGCACCGGAAATTGCGGTTAAAGCGGCCCAGGCAATAAACCAGCCAATAGATTGATTCGCGCCAATACACAACAGCGCACCAATTGGCGCAATTAGCGCCCATAATATGATGCCGCTTGAGGAAATAAAGTTACCCATTGCCCACTGAGTAACAAATGGAAGAAAAAGAAAAATTCCCAACTGGGTCACACGGAAAAAATCGAAATTACGGCTCTTGATGTACAACAACATATTGCCTGTTAATATCAACTGAAACAGCAACGGCAATGTTGTCGAGAATGATTTTCCTAGCACTGAGTAAATTAGGGGCCACAACATTGCTGTGATGGTGAATAAGCCGGTAGCCAGCATCAATAACGACTTATTGAGGCGAACTTCATCATCATCATCCGAGTTGATGCCAGCATTGAGTAATTGGCTCACAAAGTGAGAAGAGCTAGAAGAAAGCTTTTCGGATGACATATAAGATAAATATCAAAGAGGCACTTAAGAGATAAGGAACAAAGAGGTAGGGAACGGTATCAACTCACTGCAGCCTAATCCGACAGCTAATCTGATTTGATTATATAGCCGCAGTTGCATTTCTCCTTGATCCTCAACTAAGAATGGTGTTCAATGAGTCACCATGGGTGATGAGTCAAAATATCAAATCGAGATAGTTGCTACCGCACATTATCTTGCCGAGCAATCGGATCCGGCAATCAGCCGCTATGTGTTTGCTTATGGCATCCGGGTACTTAACATTGGGAGTGTCGCGATACAACTTATTTCGCGGCACTGGATCATCACGGATTCAGAAGACCATGTACAGGAGATACGTGGCTTGGGTGTTGTTGGAAACCAGCCCATACTCAAACCTGGCGAAAGTTTTGAATATACCAGCGGATGTCAGCTTGCCACCCCGGTTGGCACAATGCGCGGAACTTATCAAATGATTGCAGGTGATGGGGTGCAATTTGAGGCACCTGTTGCTGAATTTTTACTGTCGATGCCCCGCACACTTCATTAGTACTTTTCGCACCGAGCGGCTTTAGTGCGGTGAGTGCTGTTTTTTAACCGTTGGCATTGTATTTTTTGTATTCTCCACAGCCCGCGCGCACTGAGGAGCACAGCGAGTATTGCCCAGTAAATGAGAGGGTTGCTAATATCCGCTTTGACCATCCAAGTGTAGTGCAGCACGGCCAGAACGCCGCAGAGGTAAACCATGCGGTGCAGTTGTTGCCAGCGGCGTCCGCCAAGTTTGCGTATTGCTCGCGCATTGGATGTTACGGCCAAAGGTATCAGCAGGAGAAACGTTGCCATTCCCGCCGTGATGAATGGGCGTTTGAATATATCCTTGCCTATGGCTAACCAGTCAAAAAATTGGTCAAACCAAAGATAGGTTGTCAGGTGCAGACCGGCATAGAAAAAAGCAAACAGGCCCAGCATGCGCCGAATGATAAGAGGCCATGTCCAGCCGGTATAGTGTCGTAGCGGTGTGGCCGCTAGTGTAATCAGCAAAAAATTTAGCGTCCATGTACCCAACCCGCGAGTGACCACTTCAATCGGATTTGCGCCGAGATTGTCTGTTTGAATTCCCCACGCATACCAGCCTAGCGGTATTAGGCTGGCAATAAAGACGAACAGCTTTAACCCATTCGGCTTCAACTCACGCGAATTCAAAAATATTTCCTCAAATCCAATCCGGTATACAGCTGAGCGACTTGATCTGCATAGCCATTGAAGAGCAAGGTTTTCCGTTTAAAAAACTCGCCAATGCGGCGCTCATTTGCTTGGCTCCAGCGCGGGTGATCTACAGCGGGATTTACGTTTGAATAAAAGCCATACTCGCTGGGGGATGATTTCATCCACGTTGTGCGCGGCTCTCTATCGGTGAAGCGAATTTTGACAACTGACTTCCCACTTTTGAAACCATATTTCCAAGGGACCACAAGCCGCAGTGGCGCACCATTCTGGTTTGGCAATATATCCCCATACAACCCTGCTGCCATAATCGTTAATGGATGCATGGCTTCGTCCAGACGCAAGCCTTCAGTATACGGCCAATCCAGAACGCCACGGCGTATGCCAGGCATCGTATCGGGCTGCAATGCCGTGATGAACTCAACATACTTTGCGCTGCCCAAGGGTTCGGCTTGTCTCAGTAAGCTCGCTAACGGAAAGCCGAGCCAAGGGATTACCATACTCCACCCTTCAACGCAACGCAGGCGATAGATTCGCTCTTCCAAAGGGGCGAGTTTAAGAATGTCTTCCAGGCCCAGAGTTCTTGGTCTTTTTACCAAACCTTCGATAGAGACCGTCCACGGCTTGGTGCGTAGGGTGTGGGCATACTCTGCCGGGTCTTCTTTGGCTGTTCCAAACTCGTAAAAATTATTATAGCTCGTCACATTTTTTAGCGATGTGAGCGTTTCAGTCGTTGAAAAAACACTGGCTTTGCCGGGACCAAGTTTGGCTTGGGCTTCTGGAAGAAGCCCAGCAATGACTAGCCCGGCCGAGAGTTGTAAAAAATTGCGGCGACGCGTGTAAACCACCTGCGGAGTAATTTCAGAAGGCGGGATATGAGGTTTTTTTAAAATATGCATCAGAGTTATCTCCTTCAATGAATTGTTAGACTAAACAATAGACGCAAAGTTGATCGATGCCTTACAAATCAATTCTGATTGATACTGAGGCCGTTAATTGAGACGATACTTGAATCGTATTGCCGTCCCACCAGCGCCGACTTTTTGATTTGTGCCACTGGGCTGGCCCTCTCGAACAATGAGCAAGCTATAACTGCTTGACGTCGATAAGATCAGACCGCTAGAATACTTGATCTTTTTACTCAGTTATTTTGGAGTTTGCCATGGATACCCAGAAAAAAATTCACGAGCTTGTAACTAGCAGCCCTGTCGTACTGTTCATGAAAGGCACGCCGCAGTTTCCGCAGTGTGGATTTTCATCACGCGCCATACAAATTCTCAGCGCGTGTGGCGTGAAAAACTTGCTCACGGTGGACGTGCTAGCTGATCCAGAGATACGTCAAGGCGTCAAGGATTATGCGAATTGGCCGACGGTTCCGCAGTTGTACATCGCAGGTGAATTCATGGGCGGAAGCGACATCATGACTGAGATGTATGAAGCGGGTGATCTGCAGAAATGTATTGATCTTATTGCTGGCGCCCACTGACTGAATTCAGCGGGTTTTAACGTTTGCTAAAGCGATGCAAGCCGTTGGTTTGCATCCGCCAGGCGGCCGGCAATGACATCAAGAAACCCTTGATAAAAGTGCATTCGGCAGGCATTCGAGCTGTGCTGTAATGCTTGTGACGGGATGGTTACCACCCGAGCACTGGTTGTGGCAACGACATCGGCACCGCGCTCATGGCGTCCTTTTTGAATGATCGCCATTTCGCCAAAGCATTCACCGGCATGCAGCGTGACTAGGTGCCGCTTGTTTTTTTCTACGCTCAGTTCGCCTTCCAGCAAAAACGCAAAAAAATCGCCGGACTCCCCCTCTTTCATGATGACAGTTCGTGGCGTAATCTCACTCCAGCGCGAAAGACGCACGACTTCCCAAATCTCGACCTCGGAGAACTCGGCAAAGAATGGCAGGGCGAGAAGCGTTTCAAATTTCGCGCTGTCGGGGAAAGAGGAATGCTCTATTGACAACTGCGTATTGCGGAATGATTGTGCAAGGTCATGGGAAAATTCTTCCCATGTTTGGTAGCGGGTTGCCAGTTCCTTTTGCATGGCACGCTTGATAACTGCTTCAAGGCCTGGCGGGATATCTACGCGAAACATGGAGGGCGGAGGGGGCTCGGTATTGCATATCTGGTAGATCATGCCGAAGTGGGAAGAAGCCTCAAAAGGAAGCCTTCCTGTGAGCAATTGGTACATCACGACACCTAATGAATAAATATCCGTCTGCTGGGTTAGTGGTTCATCGCGCAGTTGCTGTGGTGACATGTAAGCAGGTGAGCCGACGCCTGAAACCTGTGTTTGCTCGCCGCTGCTGATCAGCGCAGCACCAAAGTCAGAGATTTTGATGTCCCCAGTGGATTTAACAGCAAACGCAGCAGATGCATCGTCAGAGTCTCCCCCATTTTTTTGCACAAGCAGAATGTTGGCGGGCTTAATGTCGCGATGGGTAATGCCCGCGCGATGGGCGTAGTCGAGCGCACGTGTGCATTTGAAGATAATTTCCACTACGCGATCAATGGGCAATAAGTCGCTGGGTTTGCAAAATGTCTCTAATGTGCCGCCGGGCACGTATTCCATGACGATGAAACTTTGCTCTTCATCGAGTACCGCATCAAAAATCTGCACAATATGCGGGTGCTGGAGTCGGCCAGCCAGGGACGCTTCAGTCAGAAGCAATCGGCGATACTGTTGTCCTAGTTCTTTATCACGCAATGCATCAGGGGAAATCAGCTTGATGGCAACCTCGCGTGAGGCAAAAGCGTCATAACCCAAATAAACAATAGAGGTTGCCCCTTCACCGAGTTTGCCGTGTATTTCGTACTTGCCAATGTGCTCAGGCTGTTTCATTGCCCTGGTTTTATTGCATCAAAGCAGGGTATGCGCGCGAGCAATGGCGGCACGCACTTGTGTTGGCGCTGTGCCGCCACGATGATCGCGGGCTGCGAGCGAGCCGGCAACGGTCAAGACTTCAAATACGTCGGCATCGACAAGTGGCGAAAAGGAGCGTAATTCATCCAGGGTAAGCGCTGCCAGATCACAACTCCGGTTTTCACAGGCGCGCACTGCTCGGGCAACCGCTTCATGGGCATCCCGAAAGGGAAGCCCTTTCTTCACCAGATAATCGGCCAGGTCGGTTGCCGTTGCATAGCCTTGGCGAAGTGCCGCCGCCATGGCCTCGGATTTGACGCGAATGCCGGGTACCATTTCAGCGAAAATGCGCAGGGTATCAATGAGCGTATCGGTGGTGTCGAAGAGTGGCTCTTTGTCTTCCTGATTGTCTTTGTTGTATGCCAGCGGCTGCGCTTTCATGAGTGTGAGCAGCGCCATGAGATGGCCGTAGACGCGCCCTGTTTTCCCGCGTGCAAGCTCCGGCACATCCGGGTTTTTTTTCTGCGGCATGATGGAAGATCCAGTGCAAAAACGATCCGGCAGATCGATAAAGCCCACGCGCGGACTCATCCACAGCACAAGCTCTTCCGAGAGGCGCGAAATATGCGTCATCACGAGTGCGGCGGCCGCACAGAATTCAACCGCAAAGTCGCGATCAGAAACAGCATCCAGCGAATTTTCACAAATGCCTTCAAATCCGAGTTCCAGGGCCACAGTTTCACGACTGATAGGAAATGTCGTTCCTGCCAGCGCTGCGGCGCCTAGCGGCAGACGATTAACGCGGCGACGACAATCAGTGAAGCGCTCGCGGTCACGCTGGAACATTTCAAAATACGCTAGCAGATGATGCCCAAAAGTCACCGGTTGTGCGACTTGCAAGTGGGTAAAGCCTGGCAGGGGGGTATCGCTATGCGATTCGGCCAGCGTAAGCAGTGATTTTTGCAGTTCGCGCAACAAGCGATCAATATCATCAATCGCATCGCGTAGCCAAAGGCGAATATCGGTGGCGACTTGATCATTCCGTGAGCGGCCGGTATGGAGGCGCTTGCCTGCATCGCCGATGAGTGCGGTGAGGCGTTTCTCGATATTGAGATGAACGTCTTCATCGTCAAGATTCCAGTGAAATTGACCGCTATCGATTTCCTGACTGATCAATGCCATGCCACGCTCTATGGCAGCCAGATCGTCGGTTGTGATGATGCCTTGCTGCGACAACATGCGGGCATGCGCAAGCGAGCCGCGAATGTCCTGACGCCACATCCGGTTGTCAAAGAAAACCGAGGCGGTATAGCGTTTCACCAGATCAGAGACAGGCTCGGAAAAACGGCCAGACCAGGCTTTGTCGGTAATGGGTTGTGTTGGTTCTGTCATAATTAGCGTGAGGCTGCGTTGTGTACCGCGGTGCGCAAAAAATGCGCTGCGTGCAACTGAAATTTAAAGTTAAAAATCCATCGGGATACATGCGGAATACATACGGTAATACATGCCAAGTATAACGGGAAACCTTGTGACATCGGGCCTGCCGGACTTTCGCCAAGGCGCTTTGTGGCTGCGCACATTGCTCGTGGTGAATTTGGCCATGGCGTTGAGTGTTTTAGCGGCGAATCACGACTGGGCGCACGTGCTTGCAGGACTCACTGAGATTGTAATTCTGCTCGAGCCTTTGCTGCTATTGAATCTTACGGTGCTCTCCCTGGTTTCTGAATGGGTGACACCCTTGCCCCGGCGCACCGGGCGAGGAGTAGCCCTGTTGCTGGTTTTATTGGTAACCGCCGCTGCGCATGGTTTTTTTGTAGCCATGCAGTGGACGCAGATCGGGTTGGGACGCATGGCGATGTGGTCAGTCATCACTACTTATTTGCTGCTAATCTGGTTCGATCTGGTGGCGCGTGCGCAATCACCGGCCTTGGCCGAGGCGCGGTTGATGGCGCTGACTGCGCGCATTCGTCCCCACTTCTTGTTCAATACGTTAAACGCGGTTCTTGGGGTAATGCGCTCAGACCCTAAGCGCGCTGAAAGTGCTTTAGAAGAGCTCTCTGATTTGTTTCGGGTATTGATGCGAGAAAACCGATCGCTGGTGCCTTTATCCGAAGAGATCGCGGTAGCGCGACAGTACCTTAATCTGGAGCGCCTGCGGCTGGGCGAGCGCATTCAAGTGCAGTGGGATATGGCCTCTTGTCCGCCCGACCCGCTGGTACCGCCACTCATGTTGCAGCCTTTGCTGGAGAATGCGGTTTATCATGGCATTGAGCCATCCACTCAACCGGGGAATATTTTGATTCGCTGTGAACAGGTAAATGACCGGATGTGCCTGGAGATTTCAAACACCTTATCGACAGACAGTCGCCACGTCCAGGGTAATCAAATGGCAATGGCTAACATTCGCGAACGCTTGCTGCTTTTTTTTGAACTCGAAGCCGTGATGACGACGGGAATCCGGGAAGGTCGTTTCCACGTATCGATTGAGTTTCCCTACCGGCCGCACGTTGCATGATGCGTGCGCCGTTACGTCTGCTACTGGTGGATGACGAAGCCCTCGCCCGTTCGCGGTTACGGGATTTGCTCGGCGATATTGCGGAGGAGGTTCCCACCACGGTAGTTGCCGAGGCGCATGATGGCCATAGTGCGTTAGCGTTAATACAAACGCATCCCTGCGATATTGCTTTGGTCGATATACGCATGCCTGGCATGGATGGCGTTGAGTTTGCGCGCCATCTTGCGCGCTGGCCCGCAGCGCCGGCTGTGATTTTTGTCACGGCATATGATCAATATGCGGTGAGTGCCTTTGAGCTGGCGGTCCTGGACTACCTTGTCAAGCCAGTGCGCGCAGCGCGCCTTGCGGTGGCTTTGCAGAAAGCAGCCCGGCATCCGGATGAAGCAGAACGTCTCGAAAAGTCGGCGCTGGCAACACGGCGGCATTTGTCCTGTTTCGAGCGTGGCCGCGTTTTGCTGGTACCCGTAACAGAAATTCTCTATTTAAAAGCTGAGCAGAAATACGTTACAGCGCGCACAGTTGAACGCGAGTATCTGCTTGAGGAATCCCTGGTCAAGCTGGAAGCTGAGTTTGTCCAGCGATTCTTGCGTGTCCATCGAAATTGCCTGATTGCGTCTGAGGCCGTGGTCGGGTTGGAGCGCGCTAGCACCGATGGCGAAAAAGACGATTCGTGGCAGGTGATGTTGTCTGGCATCAGTGAACGCCTGCCTGTCAGCCGCAGACAATGGCCTTTGGTAAAAAATCTGCTCAAAAACGGGGGCTAGTTTCGACCTATTTATCGCATGATAAGAAGGCCGGTTCCCCATCATGCTCGCTGCAATTTCGTTGACGTCTTCCTCTGTGCTGCCTAACATGACATATTTATTCGATAGCCTTGCCGTGAACTTTTCTACCTTGTACGCCCCGATCGATGCAGATATGCATGCCGTCGATCAAGTGATTCGCACTCGTTTGCATTCCGATGTTGTCTTGATACGGCAAGTTGCCGAGTACATTATTTCGGCAGGTGGCAAGCGCATGCGGCCTGCGCTGGTGTTGTTAGCAGCGCGTGCCTGCGGCTATTCTGGCACGGCGCATCACGAACTTGCTGCCGTGGTCGAGTTCATCCATACCGCCACCCTGCTGCATGACGATGTTGTCGATGAATCCTCGCTGCGCCGTGGCCGCGATACCGCCAATGCAGTTTTTGGCAGCGCTGCCAGTGTGTTGGTAGGCGATTTTCTTTACTCGCGCTCTTTCCAGATGATGGTGGATGTGGGCGATATGCGGGTCATGCAGGTTCTCGCCAATGCGACCAATATCGTAGCAGAGGGCGAAGTGCTGCAATTGATGAACTGTGGCAACGCTGATCTTTCTGTAACCGACTATCTGCAAGTGATTCATTACAAAACGGCCAAGTTGTTTGAGGCGGCAGCGCGCTTGGGAGCCATCATTAGTCGTGTCGAACCCGCGCGGGAAAAAGCGTTAGCGGCTTATGGCATGCATATCGGTACGGCATTTCAATTGATTGACGACGTACTGGATTATTCCGGCAATGAGGCTGAAACCGGCAAGCATCTGGGTGACGACTTGGCGGAAGGTAAAACCACTTTGCCCCTGATTCATGCCATGTTAAACGGCACGGCAGCGCAAGCCGCATTAGTGCGGACAGCCATTGAAACGGCGGACAAGGAACTGTTTTCCGAAGTTCTATCCGCTGTGCGTTCGAGTGGCGCACTGGCGGCTGCTCGGCAACACGGAATTGCAGAAGCAGAAGCAGCGAAGGCGTCACTCGCGCTCTTGCCGGATTCAATATTCAAGCAAACGCTGATACAATTCGCCGACTTTGCCGTGCAAAGAGATTTTTAACGACGCAATGTTGGCAACGATGCTAGGCCCCACTGTTTTTCCGGCCATTTTTTTCCGGCATTGTTTGCACCAACGGTTGCAAAATGCGTTGCAAAGTCGTTCGTGCCATTTGCATTGCTTATTGTTATTAGTAGTACCCACTCACCGTCGGGGTGTAGCTCAGCCTGGTAGAGTACTGCGTTCGGGACGCAGGAGTCGGAGGTTCGAATCCTCTCACCCCGACCATCACCTTCACATATAGATAGGTGATCTTGTGGCAAAACTCTTTCTTTTAATAGCGTTCGTTGTTTTCGTTTATCTTCGTTTTGCCAGGAAGAAGCGACAACCACCCAGTGTTCAGTCACCCCATGCACCGCTCCCGGAGGGGATGATCCCTTGCGTCCATTGTGGAATTTACATCCCGCAATCCGAGGCGATTGTTGACCATCATGCGTCTGGCACCCATGCATTTTATTGTTGCACAGCCCATCGTCAGCTAGGGATGAGGAAATGATCAGGCGCAATCTGGCGACCGAGTTTAATCAAACGCCTGCCTCCTTTTGGCGCTCTTTGCTGTTTTTCTCCATCTACCGAGTGAGCCTTGCCCTGTTTTTTCTGGGGGCGGTAGTTATTTTTGGCGACACAGTGAGCTTGGGCGCTCAAAATTCTCATTTATTTCGCAACGTTGCCAGCGTCTATTTGCTGCTTTCTATGGCTTTTTTGGGGGCACAGTTATGGCAGAAACGTCACTTTGATATGCAGCTGACCGTCCATGTGGCAATTGATATTCTTGCCTTGACGCTCATGATGTTTGCCAGTGGCGGTCAAAAAAGCGGGATCGCAACGTTGTTGCTGGTTGTCGTTTCAGGTGCTGGACTGGTGGGTCAAGGGCGCATGGTTTTGTTTTATGCGGCGCTAGCCTCAGTTGCCGTATTGCTCGAAGAAGGTTGGTGGGCGTTGGTGATGGACAGCGAGCCCGCCGATTTTTTCAGTGCAGGCATTACCTGCGTGGCTTTTTTTGCGGCGGCAATGGCCGCCCGAATGCTGGCAAAACGCGTAGTGGCCAATGAATTCTTGGCGCTTGAGCGAGGCCAGCAACTCGATGCGCAATTGCGGATTAGCGAGCAAATTATTCGCGATATGGAAGGCGGTGTGTTGGTCGTTGATAACGCAGGGCAGGTGCATATGAGCAATCCGCAAGCGCAAATTTTGCTGGACATGCCGCTGCAAGATGGCCCGCAACCGCTGAGAGGATTGCTAGCGGAACGCTTTTTGGTTTGGCAAGCACACCGCGTTGAAATAACAGAGATCCTTTTTTTTCAAGAAACAAATCGCCAGTTGCGGATACGCTACTTACCGCCTTCGAGCATGTTGGGAGATTCTTTACTTTATCTGGAAGACATGGCGCAGGTGCATTTCCAGTCGCAACAGCTAAAGCTCGCAGCGCTCGGTCGGTTGACGGCAAATATGGCGCATGAAATTCGTAATCCACTGGCGGCGATCAGTCATGCGTCAGAGCTCTTGGTCGAGGATGACAAGAATATTGTTCGGCAACGACTCGCCCGCATTATTCACGACAATACGCTGCGCCTTAATCGCCTGGTAACTGAAGTGCTGGAGGTTGGTCGCCAAGACCAGACATCTCCTGAGCTAATCGATTGGCCGAGATTTATTCAGAGCTTTATGGAAGAAATATTCCTGCATGACGCCTCGGCAACAAGCCGTATTCAAGTAACCCGGGCAGAAGGCCTGAAGGTGTGGTTTGATCGCGGACATCTGCATCGCGTGCTGTGGAATCTTCTGGTGAATGCATTGCGGCATGCCAGTGCTGCCGAAGGTGCGATCCGCATATCTGCAAAGAACATCAGCGCGAACAGCATTGAATTGCACATTAGTGATGACGGTAGCGGGATTGAGGAATCCTTGCGCACCCAAGTATTTGAACCTTTTTTTA
The DNA here is from genome assembly GCA_004322535.1 of Rugosibacter sp. Lineage (GTDB taxonomy): Bacteria > Pseudomonadota > Gammaproteobacteria > Burkholderiales > Rhodocyclaceae > Rugosibacter. The sequence goes on along the minus strand of SCUZ01000101.1, from coordinate 9,750 downwards.
CGACGCATGGTACTGGAACGGGACTGGGGCTCTATATTGCGCGAGAGTTATGCGAGGCAAACAAGGCGCGCCTGGAGCTATTGCCTAATTTATCGCCCAATAGTCCTGGCGCACATTTTCAAATGACGGTTGAGGGAGAACTATGTCTGTAAAAATGCAGCGTCGGCGGCGCGGAGAAGCCAACCGTATTTTGATCGTGGACGACGAGGCGCACATTCGTGAACTGCTTGATCTAACCTTCGTGCGGATGGGTCTTGAGGTGGATTGTGCGGGAACCCTCGCGGAGGCTCGTACCATGCTGGCAAATCATCGCTACCAATTGTGCTTGACTGATATGCGCTTACCCGATGGCACAGGGCTGGATTTGGTGCGTCATGTGAATGAGGCGATGGCCGACCTGCCGGTAGCCGTAGTAACCGCCTATGGCAGCACTGAAAATGCAGTCGCCGCATTAAAGGAGGGCGCGTTTGATTACGTTACCAAGCCTGTTTCCCTGGATCAATTGAGAAACCTGGTCAAACTGGCATTAGAGCTATCCGGGGCAGAGCCAGCGCATGGGGTAGGCGCTGAGGCGCGGCTGCTGGGCGATTCACCCACGATGCAGCAGGTACGTGCGCTCATTGAACGCGTTGCGCGTAGTCAGGCCCCCGTCCATATTACGGGCGAATCTGGTAGCGGCAAAGAATTAGCTGCGCAATTAATCCATCAGTTAGGTGCGCGGCGTGATCGTGTATTTGTGCCAGTCAATTGTGGTGCCATTCCGGAAAATCTGATGGAGAGCGAGTTCTTCGGTTACCGCCGGGGTGCATTTACCGGGGCGAATGAAGATCGGGATGGCTTTTTTCAGGCAGCCAACGGGGGAACCTTGTTTCTCGACGAAGTGGCTGATTTGTCTTTAGCCATGCAAGTAAAACTGTTACGAGTGATTCAGGAAAAGCGGGTGCGCAAAATAGGCGCGCCAACCGAAGATGATGTGGATGTGCGCGTAATCTGTGCGACGCACCAAGACATCAAGGTTCTGGTTGAGCAAGGGCGGTTTCGTCAGGATCTGTTTTACCGACTCAATGTGATTGAATTACGCATGCCCGCGTTGCGCGAGTGTCATGAAGACATTCCATTGCTGGCAACCCACATCCTTGATCGGTTAGCTCATGCAGCCGGTATCAGGCCACCCTTGCTTTCTCCTGCGGCAGTCAATGAATTACGCACACACCCGTTCCCCGGGAATGTGCGTGAGCTTGAAAACACTCTTGAGAGAGCATTGGCGTTGATGGAGGGCAGCTATATCGAAGTCGCAGATCTTGGTTTGTCATCGTCGCGATCTGAAAATGTATCGACAGCAGCCATCACGTTGCAGGACAAGCTGGACCAGGTTGAGCGCCAAATGATTTTGCATGCGCTTAAAGCCGCGCATAACAATCGTACAGCGGCGGCCCGTTTACTCGGCGTTACTTTCCGTTCGCTACGCTATCGGATGGCTCGTCTGGGCATGAACGAATGATTGCGTCAGCTGGCCCTGCAGCAAATGATGGGTGGTTGCCCGAAGCACGGCATATTGTTTCACCTAACTTTGATGAGCGCCCAGTAGCGAACGATATTTGTCTTGTCGTCATCCATGCCATCAGTTTGCCACCAGGGCTGTTTGGCGGGCAGGGCATTATTGATTTATTTACTAACCAGTTAAATCCGGAAGACCATCCTTATTACCGCGAAATATCTCATCTGCGGGTTTCTGCGCATTTTCTCATCCGGCGCAATGGCGAGTTAATTCAATTTGTATCGTTATTGAAACGTGCATGGCATGCAGGAGTTTCTGAATGGGCAGGCCGTGAGCGTTGCAATGATTTTTCAATCGGCATTGAACTTGAAGGTTGCGATGACCGCCCTTTTGAAAAATTCCAATATACAACCCTGAATGCCGTATTGGCAGATCTGCAAAAGCACCATTCTTTACAGGCCGTTGTTGCGCATAGTGAAATAGCTCCAGGACGCAAAACAGACCCCGGCCCTCTGTTTGACTGGGATAGCGTCATTTATCCTGCTGCGTAATTCAGATAAAAATTGACGGTATTTCGAGTTTTATCCGTACGATTCATGCTTTTCAAATCGCACGGATTAAGTGCCGCTTATGCCAAAGACATTTGGCCGTCGATGTCGATGCGTAAACTAAAACAAATTGATAGGCGGATAAACGGGCGGAATTCATTGTTTTCAAATGCATTAAAGGCATGGATAATCCACATCAACCCATTTGGGTTGTATTAAATAAAGAAGCGGCTCTTCCCTGTTAACTTGTTAAGGAGAATCACCATGGTTGTAAAGAAAAAAATAGCCACGGCACCGGCAGCGAAGAAGCCCGCTGCCAAACCAGCGGCGAAAAAAGTTGCTGCTAAAAAGCCGGTCGTAAAAAAAGTAGCTGCTGCCAAACCAGCGGCGAAGAAAAAAGTTGCTGCTAAAAAGCCGGTCGTAAAAAAAGCAACTGCCAAACCCGCAGTCAAAAAAGCAGCCGCCAAACCAGCAGCGAAAAAAGTGGCTGCTAAAAAACCCGTAGTGAAAAAAGCGGCTGCCAAAAAGCCAGTTGCCAAAAAAGCCGCTGCCAAAAAACCAGCTGCCAAAAAAGCGGTTGCTAAAAAACCGGTAGCCAAGAAGGTTGCTGCCAAAAAACCAGCTGCCAAAAAAGTGGCTGCTAAAAAACCAGCCGCAAAGCCAGCTGCAAAGAAGGTTATTGCTAAAAAGCCAGCAGCTGCAAAACCTGTTGTAAAAGCCGCCACAAAGCCATCCACCGCTGCAACACCCGGGATTAAGTCTTCACTTAACCCTGCGGCTGCCTGGCCTTTCCCTACAGGCTCACGCCCATAAGGAAAACGTCGGCAGGCGGTTACTGTATTTAAAAGTAGCCGTGTGTTGGGTTGAAATGCAAGCGCGCGCTGTTAATCAGTGCGCGCTTTTTCTTTTGCTAAAGGCATCGTTAAAACCGATGATTACTCAGTAGGATTTTAGTATCCCATAGCACGCTGCGAGATTCTGGGTGCGCTTAAGCTAAAGGTCGGCGCTGGTGATACGGCGGCTGTTGATTGGGCCGGTACGGTTTTGACGTAAAAAACTAATGTAAGCCCTTCTGGGCGCAATTAATTCCCCGATCGTTGCCGCAGTGGCTTCAAAATGTCCGTCAGCCCGTTGTGGTCGATCTCATGCATCAAGGCGAGGAGTCGTCCAATCTCGCCTGGGGGGAAACCTTCACGGGCGAACCAGTTGAGGTAGTTCCCCGGTAGATCAGCGATGAGACGCCCCTTGTGCTTGCCAAAGGGCATCTCTCGCGTGAGCAGCAGTTCTAAGTCCTCGGGTTTCATCCTGGTCAGGTGCCGATTACTTCACCTCGGTAACAAATTCCGCGCGGGGTTTCTTGAATTTTCCAAGTTGCTACTGCTGAGGCGGTTCGTCAGGGAGTACCTTTTTCATGTCCACTCGATACTCTTCCACAACGATGGCTTCGCCGTCGATTATCTGACCGTCTGGTTCTTGTCTTGGCATATTCGCCTGCATTGCCCGGCGCAACGCTCGTGTCTTCCACCAAAAATAGATCCAAACCCCCAGGCCAATAACGGCGATGACGGAAAGAATTAGCACCGAAAACATGAATCCCAGAAGCAGCAGGATCGCACCAGTAAGAAGGCCAAGAAGGTTTTTAAGCATGTTGGTTTTAGCGAATTTGGTTATTAACGCAGGCTGCTCACGTGGCCGACACCTGACTTAGCAGAATGCCAAAGCAAGCATTGCCGGGTCATCAAGCATGGTCAGCATGAAATAGATAGCAAACCGGTAGATCAACGGTACGAGGGATTCGACCAGTTGCCTGGCAAGTTCTGAAATGGGTTCGATCATCAGGTAGTTACGGTTTGACGTTATGCCTTCTTCACAAATTCCGATTTAAGCTGCATTGCGCCGATACCATCAATCTTACAGTCGATATCATGGTCACCGTCGACCAGGCGGATGTTCTTGACCTTCGTCCCTATCTTGACCATTGATGATGAACCTTTGATTTTCAGATCCTTGATTACCGACACGGTATCACCGTCCTGAAGCACGGCTCCGTAGGCATCGCAGACGACGCGCTGGTTATCGGTGCTCTCTGTTGCCTGCTTGGATTCCTGGGACCACTCATGGGCGCATTCCGGGCAGACGTACATATTTCCATCTTCGTAGGTGAATTCAGAACTGCATTGCGGGCACGAGGACAAGGGAACAACAGAGATTTACGTCAAGCAACGCTGGCGCAAAACCGCTACGCCGAACATGGTCCAGATGGCTCGATAAGCCCGCCATCTTAGACATGTCTAAGATGGTGTCTAATAAAGGCAACAAAAAGGCCACCCGAAGGCGGCCTAAGTGCTTGATTTATTGGCTCCTCGACCTGGGCTCGAACCAGGGACCTACGGATTAACAGTCCGGCGCTCTACCAACTGAGCTATCGAGGAATATGAAGACGCGAATTATAGTCACAGGGGCTAGCGCCTGCAATACCTTTCGCGGATTTACTTTTTACCGATGACGGATGCGATGGCGGTGGCTACGTAGTCGATATTTTTGGTGTTGAGTGCAGCCAGGCAAATGCGGCCGGTGCTTACGGCATAAATGCCGAACTCGGTTTTTAGTTGTTCAACTTGCGGGGCGGTCAGGCCCGTGTAGGAAAACATGCCGCGCTGTTTGACGACAAAAGAAAAATCCTGTGGTACGTTTTTTTCCTTGAGTTTTTCTACAAGCGAAATGCGCATGGCACGAATGCGTTCGCGCATGGTAGCGAGTTCAGCCTCCCATTGCTGGCGCAGGGCCGGGCTGGATAGCACGGCTGCAACAATGGCGCCACCATGGGTTGGCGGGTTGGAGTAGTTGGTACGGATAACGCGTTTGACTTGCGAGAGTACGCGCGCGGATTCTTCCTTGTTTTCTGTGACCAAAGTGAGCGCGCCAACCCGTTCGCCGTAGAGCGAGAAGGATTTTGAAAAGCTGCTGGACACTAGAAACTGAAGGCCGGATGCGGCAAACAAGTTCAGCGCAACGGCGTCTTCCGCGATGCCGTCGGCAAAGCCTTGATAAGCCATGTCGATAAACGCAATCAGATTTTTTTCGCGGATGATAGCGACAATTTTTTGCCATTGCTCGGCGCTGAGATCAGCGCCTGTCGGGTTGTGGCAGCAGGCATGCAGGACGATGATGGCGTTGGCTTCCAGTGCGGCAAGGTAGGCCGTCATGGCAGAAAAATTCACGCTCTGGGTGGCCGCATCGTAGTAGGGGTAGTTTTCTACGGTGAAGCCGGCGGATTCAAACAGGGCGCGATGGTTTTCCCAGCTGGGGTCGCTGATATAGATTCTGGATGCAGGATAGAGTCGCTTGAGAAAATCTGCGCCCACTTTCAGGGCACCTGTGCCACCGAGTGCTTCAATGGTTACCGCACGGCTTTCTTCGAGCAGCGGAGAGTCTGCACCGAAAATGAGATTTTGTACGCTTGTATTAAAGGCGCCCAGGCCTTCGATGGGCTGATAGCCGCGCGCCGGGGCGGCTTCCAGACGCGCTTTTTCGGCGGCTTTGACGGCTTCGAGCAAGGGGAGCTTGCCGTTATCGTTGTAATAAACGCCGACGCCTAAATTAACTTTATTGGGATTGTTGTCTGCATTAAAGCCTTCAGTTAGGCCAAGAATGGGGTCGCGAGGGGCTAATTCAACCGCTGAAAAAATTGAGGTCATGGGATTCCAGAAAGTGGTGGTAAGAAAGTCAGATAAAAAAGTCGGCGCTGGTGAGACGGCGATTTGTTGACTGATTTGTCGATAAAGAGCGCGCAACGCGTAATAATACCCGATTGAGCTGAGTCTTTGAATGGTTTGACGCGCGAATGGGCGCCTGTTAAAGCATCAAAAAAACGATAAAACGAGGATATGCAGTGACGCAGGAAAATGATCAAAAAACAGATGTGGTGGTGTTTGAGGGCAGCCCTTTTCGCCTGCATCAACCTTTTTCACCAGCGGGCGATCAGCCCGCAGCGATTCGTCTGCTGACTGAAGGGATTAACGACGGATTGTCGTTTCAAACATTGCTTGGGGTAACAGGCTCTGGCAAGACCTACACCATGGCAAACGTGATTGCGCGGCTGGGGCGCCCGGCTTTGGTGCTGGCGCCGAATAAAACGCTGGCGGCGCAACTGTATTCCGAGTTTCGCGAGTTTTTCCCGGAAAATGCGGTGGAGTATTTCGTTTCTTATTATGACTATTATCAGCCCGAGGCCTACGTGCCTTCGCGCGATTTGTTTATCGAGAAAGACTCGGCGATTAATGAGCATATTGAGCAAATGCGCTTGTCGACCACCAAAAGTTTGCTGGAGCGACGCGATGTGGTTATCGTGTGCACGGTGTCGGCGATTTACGGCATTGGCGACCCGGTGGATTACCACAGCATGATTCTGCATTTGCGCCAAGGCGAGAAAATGGGGCAGCGCGATATCATTCAGCGGCTGGCTGAAATGCAGTACGAGCGCAATGAAGTTGATTTTCGGCGCGGCGTCTATCGTGTGCGCGGTGATGTGATTGATGTGTTCCCGGCTGAAAATGCGGAGAACGCGATACGCATTACTTTGTTTGATGACGACATTGAAACCTTGACACTGTTTGATCCTTTAACCGGGCAAACGAAGAAGAAGCTGAATCGGTTTACCGTGTTTCCTTCGAGCCACTATGTGACTCCGCGTGCCACGGTGTTGAAGGCCGTGGAAGCGATCAAGTCTGAACTGCGTGAGCGGATGGATTTTTATACCCAGGAGCACAAGCTGGTTGAGTTGCAGCGGATTGAGCAGCGCACGCGGTTTGACCTGGAAATGCTCGATCAACTCGGTTTTTGCAAGGGAATTGAAAACTATTCGCGCCATTTATCCGGCCGCCAGCCAGGCGAGCCGCCACCGACGTTGTATGACTATCTGCCGAGCGATGCCATCATGTTTGTGGATGAATCGCATGTGGCCATTCCGCAAGTGGGTAGCATGTATAAAGGCGACCGCGCGCGCAAGGAAAACCTCGTGAGCTATGGGTTTCGTTTGCCGTCAGCGATGGATAATCGGCCATTGAAGTTCGAGGAGTTCGAGAAACTGATGCCGCAAACGGTGTTTGTTTCGGCCACGCCATCGGTCTATGAAGAGGCGCATCAAGGTCAGGTAGTTGAGCAGTTAGTGCGCCCCACGGGGCTGGTTGATCCGGTCTTGGAAGTTCGTCCGGCCACAACCCAGGTGGATGATCTGCTGGCGGAACTAAAAAAACGCATTGCCCTGGGCGAGCGGGTGCTGGTCACAACGTTGACCAAGCGGCTGTCGGAGCAGCTCACGGAATACTTGAGTGGCAATGGTATCAAGGTGCGTTACCTGCATTCGGATATTGATACGGTGGAACGTGTCGAAATTATTCGCGATCTGCGTCTGGGCGTATTCGATGTACTGATCGGCATCAATCTGCTGCGCGAGGGGCTGGATATTCCGGAAGTCTCGCTGGTGGCGATACTTGATGCCGACAAAGAGGGGTTTTTACGCTCAACCCGTTCGTTAATCCAAACCATAGGCCGCGCGGCGCGGCATATCAATGGTACGGCGATTTTGTATGCGGATCGAATCACGGATTCGATGCAGCGCGCGATGGATGAAACCGAGCGCCGCCGCAACACACAGCTGGCGCACAACGCGGCGCATGGGGTTACCCCGCAGGGCGTGGTGAAGCGCATCAAGGACATCATTGAGGGGGCATATGATGCCGACTCGGCGGCACAGACGCGGCAAGCGGTACAAGAAGCGGCGCGCTTTGAAATGATGAGTGAAAAAGAGTTGGCCCAGCACATTAAAAAGCTGGAAAAAGCGATGCAGACGCACGCAAGAAATCTGGAGTTTGAGGCGGCTGCCGCTGCGCGGGATGAGCTTTTTCGCGTCAAGCGCTTGGCCTTTGGCGGTGAAGCGCACGATGCTGATGGCGATGCGGGTTGATGTGCGCTGAGATATGCCAAGTTCTGCCAAGCCCTATGCCTGTGCGTTGCGTGATTGACGTGCATTGTGTAGCATCCATGAGTCGAAAGTTCGGATGGATAATGAGCTAAGCGATGCTTGGCGATCAGGCGAGATTCTCAGGCGAGACCCCGTGCGGGTCTATGCGATAACGAAATAAATGATGGAGTAGTCATGAGTGATACGAACGATAAGTTTGAATGGTCGGATTCATATTTGCTAGGGCATGGCCCGATGGACGAAACGCACAAAGAATTTGTGCTGTTGGTGAATGCGATGAAGCATGCCTCTGACGCTGATTTTTCTGCGCGTCTGGATGATTTTGAAAAGCATGCCGTCAAACATTTTTCTCAAGAAGACGACTGGATGACATCAACCAGCTTCCCTTCGGCTGATTGTCATATTGAGGAGCATGGCAAAGTGCTCGCTTCAGTGCATGGCATACAAGCCATGGATGAAGAAAAGAAACTGAAGATTGGCCGTGGTCTGGTAACGGCACTGGAAGAATGGTTTCCCGGACATGCCGATTACCTGGATTCAGCCTTGGCAAAATGGATGGTCAAGCAGAGCTTTGGCGGCGAACGGGTTGCGCCCGTCGTATTCAAGCGTAATCCAAAGATGAGCGAAGCTGGCGTGGGTGTGCAGAGTAAAAATTCGTAAGATTGGTGTGGTGCGAGCGTGTTAGAAGTGTGCAATGAGGTGGGGTGACTATCGCTCGCAAAAGCTTTTTAAACTTGCGCTGCTACTCTCTGTTTTGTTGCACGGCATTGTGTTGTCCCTGCACATGGGGTCGCCTGGCTTAACAGCACGATTGGCGAAAAATGCAGAAGATTCGCCTGCTGCACGGCTGGAGGCAACATTAGCGCCACAGAAAACTCCTCAGCTAACCCCGCCGCCTTTGGCCACACCTCAGCCTCGCGTCATAGCAAAGCGTCGTGACAAACGTCCACGGCAAACAAAAATACCCAGCGTGCCGCGAGAGTTAACGACCAACAGGTCGTGGACTATCGCTGAACGGGATGAGATGGATCAGTTTCTGAGTGAGCTGAAACCCGCTCCGCCGGTGCCAACTCCGCCACCAAAAACCGGTTTTGATTTATCGCGGCAAGCCCTTGCGATGGCAAAATCAGAAGGACATCGCTTGCAGAAGCAAGGCGAAGCGACCGAGGCTGAGGTGGCTGCGGCCGAATCTTCCGTCAATAGCAAGGCAGTTGAGCCATTTAGCTTGCAGATGTATTTTGATGCCTTTGTGCGCAAGCTCAATCAGAGTTCAGCATTCGTTAAAAATGATCCGCGCAGCAGAGGATCACGCAAAGCCTTGGTGCAGATTTTATTGAAGCCCGACGGTACGCTCAAGAGCTACCGGGTGCTGCGCGCGGCCGACCAGCAGGCGCAGATTGCTTACATAAAAAACGTGATTGATCTGGCGTCGCCATTCTCCCCTTTCCCGCGAGATATTCGTGCGGGGATGGATTCTTTTTCCGTGTTGATTTGTATTTTCCCCGCCCGTGAGGGAGAGAGCGGTGGCGGGTTTACACGCAGCTTTGGCGGCCGCGATTGTGATTGACAGGTTTGCGAATGCCAGCATGAAAGCAAGGACGGACGTAAGCGTTAGGTAGTTGCTGGAATGTAGGGAAAAGTCGGCGCTGGTGATACGCCACGATAAATCTTCATCGAAAATGCATAAAATTTCTGTTTCGGCGGGAAATTGATGGAAAATG
>SCUZ01000100.1 GCA_004322535.1 Rugosibacter sp. | reverse complement strand
CGCTGGCCGCTTTGCCCGCCTCCCACCTGTTTGAGGCGAATACCACGCGTCTGGGCTTTCGCCGCGATGTCTGGCTCAGGGGTTTTGAATATGATTTCATCGAACTGCTCGCACCGCAGCTGACAAAGCGGGTAGTTGCTGCCGCGCTCAAGGGTGGCGGCCTGGATGCCGGTTTGTGATGCGGGCATGTGATGAGGCCATGAATGGCGATCCAGTTGTCCACTGGATTGAAAATGAAGAGCCGAAGTCTGCACGGTGGCGGGCGGAAAGCGGCCTCGCACCGCCCCAAAAAATCGTGGTAGCGGACGACCGAATGACTGCAGACGCAGCCTATCGATTCGCCCGTGCAGGCACGGCGCTGCTCTGGCGCGGCGACTTTCAGAATGCGCGCCAACTGCTGCAAGCACTCGCGCGGCGCGTTGATCGCCAGGCGCCAACGGCTGGCGCGCACATCGCAGGCGAGGCATTCCATCTGCATCGTCAAGCGCAGGGGCGGCGTGCAAATATTCTGAACAAACTGCTGCTGACGCTAAACGCTGACTACAGCGTGCCTTTACGCCGCGCACCCGATGTGCGGCAGGCATGCAGCGAAGCCTATGGCCCCGGTGGTGTTAGTGAAGCGTCGTCCCTCATTTCGCTGCGCGAATTGCAAGGCCTGATCGGCGCGCACGAGTGGCGCAAAAAAGGCGTGCCGGTTGCCGCGCTAAATAATCGCATTTACCCGCATTACGGTGTCTTTGCTCCCGTGCGCAGCGAATATGTCGGGCTGGTCAACGATGCGCCATTGCCTGCTGCTTTAGCCGCAGATTCGCTGGCTTTCGATATTGGCACCGGCACCGGCGTACTCGCCGCCGTGCTGGCGCGGCGCGGTATTGCGCGTGTTATCGCCACCGATCAAAACCCGCGGGCTCTTGCCTGCGCTCGTGAAAATCTTGCGCGGCTGGGGCTCGCAGATCAAGTGAATGTTACGCAGGCCGATCTTTTCCCCGCAGGGCGCGCATCGCTCATCGTATGCAATCCGCCGTGGGTCCCCGCACAACCCAATTCACCGCTGGATGAAGCCATCTTCGACCCCGACAGCCGCATGCTGCGCGGCTTTTTGGCAGGCCTTGCCGCGCATTTAACGCCGGACGGCGAAGGCTGGCTAGTACTCTCGGACATCGCAGAGCATCTGGGTTTGCGCACGCGAGACGAGTTGCTGGCGATGATTGCCAATACAGGTTTGACCGTAGCAGGGCGGCTGGGTGTGCGGCCAACGCATCGACGCGTGAGCGACACCAGCGACCCGTTACATGCGGCGCGTGCGGCTGAGATTACATCGCTCTGGCGGTTGGTGGTGCGCTAAGATTTAGCGGACCGTGCGCTGCCGCACTGGTTGCGCACGATGGTGCGGAATAGGTCCCGCACGCCGTCCCACCAGCGCCGACTTTTCGGAATCCCGGCCGGGGATGCCCTCGCTTTCTTTCCCATACTGCCCATAGCCATGGTGCGCCAAATTCTCGATGTCATGCACCAGGGGAAACCTCAGGGCCAGGCTCGATTCAATTTTCGGTAGACTCAGCGTGCGGATAGTGAATCGTACCCCGCGATGCGAGTCAGGGAATAGAGGTTGTGATGGCGGGTGTAGAAAGTAACTCGAGCCTGAAGATCATCTGGTCGGCGCTGGCGAAACGGCGACGTTGGCGGTTTAACAGCTAACGAAAGCTTCAGGGGGTGGTTTCAAATAGCACATGCCAGCAGGCAAGCTGTGCTGCCGCTTCCGGCGTGTTTTCCGCTGGTGCCCAGGGTGCGCGTTCGGCGTTGGTCAGCGGATGATACGGGCCGGCTTTGGCCTCCAGGATGACGGTGTCCGGCACGAGCGCAAACGAGGTGTGCCATGTGCCGGCGGGAATATCAGCGCCGAGTGCGATGTTTTCTGCACTATTCGCTGCATTATTCGCCGTCCCGCCAGCGCCAGCGCTTTGCGTTCCTGCGGAAACTTTTATTCGCTCAACGATATTCCCTACGTCATCAAAAATGATTAGCCCCATCAGCCCGCGCAGTACGACAAAGGTTTCATCCTTGGCGGGGTCGAGGTGACGATGCGGGGCGATGTAGGAATCGGGTTGCACGGCGTTCAGCAGGCGATGTGCCAGAGCATTGTCGCTGGTGTGCAGATTATGGTTTTTACGGCGGCGCGGGCTGGCGGCGGCTTGTGCACATAGGGTGTCGAGCAGGGCGTTATCGATGCGGGTGAGCATGGTTGTTTGGATTTAGTTGTAAATAATCTTCACGTTTTCCGGCGCAAGCCATTCGCTCAAACCGGTGATCAAGGTGTCGTCCAGTTGCACGCGCCAGGCGTCGGGCATGGGCAGCTCGGCGCTGGCTTCGCTGTTGGCATAGCGCAGGCGTATCGGGCAGGGGCCGGGGCGGAACGGGGCGAGCAGGGCGTGCAGGCGTTTGACACTGGAAACGTCGGAGCCGCCATTCATGGTGAGCTGCAGGCTGCGGGCAAAGCGGCCGCGTGCCTCACTCAGAGTGAAGAGCTTTTCAACGGTGACGCGCAGGCCGCCGCTGTAATCGTCTTTTTGCACTTTGCCTTCTACCAGCAACAGTTCATCTTCCTTGATCTTGCCGCGCTCGGCTTCCCACAGTTCGTTGAACACGGTGACTTCGATTTGCGAACTGCCATCATCCAGGGTGACGATGGCCATTTTGCCACGGCGCGTCATCTGGGTGCGACTCGCGATGACGATGCCCGCGAGCAATACCGGATCGCGCTGCGGTTCCACTTGCCCGAGGCAGCGTTTCACAAAGGCGGCTAGCTCGCCTGCATAGGCGTGGAAGGGGTGGCCAGAGAGGAAAAACCCCAGCGCGGCTTTTTCGTGCAGTAGTTGCTCGCGTTCAGTCCAGCGCGGGGTGACGACATAATGTGTGGTGGCTTGCGTGTTGCTGGTCTCTTGGGTATCAAACAAACCGCTTTGCAGGGCGTTGCGCTCGGCTTGTTCGGCGGCGTCCAGTGCAATGCTTACTGAGGCCAGTAGCTTGGCGCGG